>JBBPYM010000321.1:0-19049 GCA_038199905.1 Chitinophagales bacterium
GTCTCTTTTTTATCGTTTGTCTTATTATTTCATAGGCAGGATCTTCACCACCCTGTTTTATAACAACTTCACTAAGAGTCAATTGCTGAACAGTAAGCGTGAATTGGGTTGTAACAGTTTCATTTCTTAAAACGATTTCTTTTTCCTGGGATAAATACCCTACATAACGGCAATCTAAAATGTATTTTCCCGGAGATAGCGCAATTGAAAATTCACCCTGGTTGTTGGCTGTTACGCACATTGAAGTTCCTTTCACTAAGATAGAAGCAAATGGAAGAATATTACCCTGGTCGTCTTTTACGGTACCTGCTATTCGTTGTGCAGAAGTATGAAGCGTTGCCAAAAGAAAAAATGAAAATATAATTTTTGACATATAAAATTGGTAAGAGTAAATAGGATTGTATAAAAATAAACAACGTTCTGCTTAGTGGAATAGTTACACTTTCTGAATTCTGGGTCGCACATAACTTCCTGCAAATGCTGCAAAACCACCTACGACTGCGCCGATCAATGCAGTAACAATTATTAATAAAACCGGATTATCATTTTTTAAAATCAACACCGAAACCCGGTGAGCCAATATATTTTCATTGCCATTGCTTATCCACCAGCTAAGTCCGCCCCATAATAAAAGCAATGCAAAAAATCCGGCAAGAAAAGCCGCATATGGCTTTAGCGGCATTATAGCTGTTACAATAAAAGCAACGATGGCTATACTCCACCAGGGTAAATAAAGACAGGCACCGAAACTTAATAAAATAATAAGAAATAGAGCGATTATGAATTTCATGGTTGGTTTTTTGTAAGCTTTGATCAATGAGAAATTTAGTTATAAACTTTGATCATTATACCAGAAGTTTATAGCCTGAAGCGTTAAATTTTGCTATCTTGAAAAAGACATTTTGGCCACAATCCGATCATTCTTAAAATCTTGCGGAGTCATTACCCACAGGGAATAATATTTCCCTTCGGCCCAATGATCTACAAAATCATCATAAAATTTACTGCCGGGATTACCACTTTGTCCACCAGGATAAATACCATATGCTTCGGTTTCGGGTGCCAGGTGAACGATCATCCGCCAGCTTGGTCCGTGGGTTGCCTTTGTTGCATTTACCGAGTACGAGCTTCCTCCATTATTCAGGTGAAGCCGGCTTAGCTCCGGTATTCTTGTAAGGTGAGTGACCCGGGTATCTTTAAATTTCCACCATTCAAGTTTATTTTCTCTGTCAGCCGCTACCAACACGGGCATTGCTTTTTCGAGTGCAAGCAACACATCATCTTCAAGAGTTTCTTTTTCAGAGGTATTAACATTATCCAGGAAAACGAAAGCACTGTCTTTTAGCAACCCTTCCAGCAAAGTGCTTTCACTGGGCACCAGGTATTTTTGCAATGGTGCCAGTTCGTCTTTCCATATTACTGCTTTTAAACTATCATAAACCACGGCAAATACAGTAGCTCCTTTTTCATCAGGATCATTATTATATTTCCAGCTTTTTAGTAATTCCCAATATTTCGCCGCCTGTCCCGATACGGGCTTTTTCACAGCCTTTAGCAGCAGCGGCACCATAAATTCGGCAAAAATGTTATAATTGCTTGTTTGTAACCTCATCATATCAGACGGGGTGATATCCTGCATTGCAGATAACTCTCTGTTAATTATCAAACCGCGATAGGGAGGATAGGCCGCACCAAGATAATAAGGATAGCTGGTATCAGCAGGAACCTGGTTGGCACTGCTTACGAACCCTCTAGCTGGGTTGAACATTTGCGGGTTCTCAGACATGGGTATCATTCCCTGCCACATATAGGTGCTGTCAGTTCCTGGCATTATGAAGTCACCCTGTCTTTTCCATTTTGCCGGGAACTCTCCCTGGGCTCTCAATGCGATGTCTCCATTCTTGGCTGCGAAAACAATATTCTGCCCAGGCGTATGCAGGTTGCCGGAAGCACGAACATAGTCAAGGTAATTTTTGGAACGATCCAGTTCATAAAATGTCTTTAACTCGTTACTTGCATCATGTGCCTTCCATCTAACAGCGTAATTTTTACCATCTTTGTTACGATTGTTGTATTTCTCATCGAAGATTACAGGACCGAACACCGTGTAAGCGACGGTGTCCAGGAAGTCTGCCTCACCCTTAATTTTGATGCGTTCAATCCGGAAGTCGGTATCTTTCCATTCACCATTGTATCGGTATTGCTTTTTTGTATCATCCTTAAAGGTTATCGTATAATAATCCCTTACATCCCTGCCGCCGTTAGTTACCCCGAATGCACAGCTATCGTTAAAGCCTATGATAACCCCAGGGGCACAAGGAAAGCTGGCTCCATAAACATTAAAACCGGGTGTATTTATCTGCATCTCAAACCAGAGGGATGGCAGGTTCAATCCAAGATGAGGATCATTACAGAGAATCGGGTAATGACTTTTCGTTTTTGAACCACTTACTGCCCAGTTATTGCTTCCATTATCACGATCAGGCTTTTGTGGAACAACAGGGAAGGACATGCTATCTGGGTTAAAAGTCAGGTAAAGTGAATCAACCGTCGCAGGCGGCATTGGTTTATTTGCTGGTTGATCAAATACGGTACCTTTAGCAACAACCGGGTCAGCTGAATCCTGTACGAGCGGGTAAAGCTTATCAAAAATTACTTTTGAAAACGCGTTGCGTGCAGCGCTATATTCAAAATCAGACTCGAATGAAGCAAGGTCATAAGACATATATTTCAGGAACAAGGCAGTATTAAGATTTGTCCAGGGCTCAGGTTTATAACCCATAAGTTTATATTCAATAGGCATACTGCTTTTGGTTAACCCACTTATATATGCATTGATGCCCGCGGTATATGCACTAATGACTGGTTTTGTAACCGGGTCAGATTCCATAAGTGACAAAGATCTTTCGGCTGCATACACCATTCCAAGCCGCCGGAAATAACGGTCGGCAGCATTTAAAAGGTCTGTTGTTCCTGAAGTAGCACCTAATACTTCGCACAACCTGCCACCTGCAGCGCGCACCTGGAAATCCATTTGCCACAACCTGAATTTTGCATGCAGGTAACCCTGCACAAAGAAAGCGTCCTCATCATTTTCGGCGAAAACATGCGGCACAAGTCTATCATCAATATAAACCTGTGTGGTTGCCTTTAAACCGTCGAAGCGAAGAATGGCATTAAAATCAGCATCAGCAGGTTCAGCATTTTGCCACACACCATGCTGGGGACTTAGCAGGATGCCCAGCGGTGCAGGAACCAGCCACCTGGTATTAAAAATAACAATTAATAATATGGTGGAAAAGGCAGTTATTATAAAAGGAACAATTCTCATACGAAGGTTTCAACAACTAAAGTAGTGCTTTTATAACATTAAAACTATCGTCATTTAAACATAAAATAGTGTTGAAAACCCTTTATCATGAAGTAGAATAATCAGAACAATTTTTGAAACTGCGGTGCACAATACATAGCTACAAATGGAGTATTGATTTAACTTCAGAGGGAACGCGGTTATACAACAAATAAGTTACCCTGTTAAACAAAAAAGCCGATCAATAGTCATAACACATTAATGAAAACCATGTAGTATGAAACCAGTAGTTGCACAAATTGATAAAAATAAAAAGCTTTTGCTGGGCATTTTTTTTCTGCTGCTGATTGCGATCGGATTTATTAGATAAATTATTTCAGCAACCTAAAATGCTCTAACCATCTTGCATAACCGTAGCTTAAACTAATTGCAGCCCGGCGGTTACCGAATGCAGTTTATGATTTGAGCAAGTTCTTCTTCGTTGTTAAAGGCATGCAAAACAATTCGCAAACGCTCAGTTCCTTTTGCAACAGTCGGATACAAAATCGGCCGGATGTCGAGTTTTTTACTTTGTAGAGATAACGCCTCTTTTTTTACTTCAGCGTTTCCGGGAATAATAATAACCTGGATAGGAGTTTCACTTCGCAAGAGTTTAAACCTTGACCTTGCCTCCTGGAACTGCCGGATAAGTTTATTTAACAATTGCCTTTCTTCAACAAGTGATGGAAAGATATCATACGATGCTTTAATTGCAGCAACGCTTGCTTCCGGTAAAGAGGTTGTGAAAATAAATGGCCTGGCAAAATTCACCAGGTAATTTCTTAACAATTCGCTTCCCAGCACTATAGCTCCATGCGCACCACATGCTTTTCCAAAAGTTTGTACCCGTGCGAAACAACTGTTCTGCAAACCGAGTACTTGAACAAGACCTTCACCCAGCTCACCAACAACCCCGGTTGCATGGGCCTCATCAATGATAAGATGGGCTTTGTGCGCATCGCACAACTCCGCGATTTTTAACAATGGCGCCTTGTCGCCATCCATGGAAAACACAGATTCCGTTACAACAAAAATATTGCCGCTGGCATATTGTAATCGTTTGTGGAGATCCTCAAGGTCATTATGAAGGAATGAAACAGACATTGCCAGGCTCAACCTGATGCCGTCCCGGATAGATGCATGCGATAACTGATCATAGATAATAGTATCGCCCCGCCGTGGCACACAGCTTAATAACCCGGTGTTGGCATCATACCCTGAATTGAAAAGCAGCCCGGCAGGTGCCTCATGAAATCTTGCAATTTGCTTTTCGGTTTCTTCTATCAATGCGTAATTGCCCGAAAGGAGTCTCGATCCGGTGCTGCCTGTTTTGAAAGAGTTACCTGCCAGTTTTTCTTCTATAAGCCTGTTCTTAACGATGCCCAGGTAATCATTGGAACAGAAATCAGTCTTGCCATCCGGCAACCGAAGCTGACGAAATGCATCCAACTGTTTTCTCTCTTCCAGTTTCTTCAATAAAAAATCTTCCACTGATGAGTTATAAGTGTACGTGTGTCGAATGAACTGTGTGCGTTAAAATTACATGAATCAACAGCGAACTTAAAAAAATTTCATGAACTTAGCAGGGAACGAAAAAAGATGAGAAAAAAAGCGTGTTAAATTCAGGCTGACACCTGTTATCCACCCTATTCATTTATGGAGCAAAGAAACATACTCGGCCTACAATTACCAACCGATCCCCGCTGGGTTGACCTGGCGGGCATTTCATTGGAATACATTCTTACAGACCATGCCTGGTGCGAACAGAAGGCAGCTTCGAGTTGTATTTCTCTTATTCAACGTTATCCCGACAAAGAGAAACTTGTTACCGAGTTATCTCCAATCGTTACAGAAGAATGGGGCCATTTCCGACTGGTGATTGCGGAACTGCAGAAACGTGGTCTTACACTAGGTAAACAGCGAAAAGACGCTTACGTGAATGAGCTGCTAAAGTTCCAGATAAAAGACGGCTCAGACGAAATACGCTTCCTGGATAAACTCCTGATCTTCGCCCTGATAGAGGCGCGGAGCTGCGAACGTTTCAAAAGACTAAGCGAGGGCCTTGCCGATGATTATCTCCGTCATTTTTACCGCCGTTTCATGGAAAGCGAAGCCGGCCACTACCACTTGTTTATCGAGCTGGCTGAAACCTATACTCCGAAAGAAATAGTTCGAAAACGCTGGCAGGAGTGGCTGGCCTATGAAGCTGAGGTTATGCTGAATTCGACGGTTAGGGGGGATAGAATACATTGAAGGCTTTCAGCCATCAGCCATCAGCTTTCAGCCAGGAAAAACCGTGCATAGGTAAAACATTATTATCAGGATCAATTTGTAATTAGTACCTTATGCCTGGAATTTTAACACCCGCTGATAGCTGATAGCTGACGGCTGATAGCGAAACACAACATTAGACACTTCTTAACTTGAACAACTCCACCATCCAAAAAGCAGCCATTCAATTTGGGCACGGCGACCCGGTTATTCAACCGATCGGGGAAGGACTTATTCATCGTACCAGTAAAGTATCTTTCAACAATGATGCGCCTTCTTTTGTGCTGCAATGCATCAACCAGCGAACCTTCAGCCAGCCGGAAAATGTAATTCAGAATTACGAACTGCTGTATAGATTTTTGGAAGAGAAACCTGGCAGCGTTAAAATACCTGCCCTGTTGCGCACGCATCAAAACAAATTATTCTGGATAGATGAAGAGGATAATTTCTGGCGGGCCACACAATTTATGAACCGTTCTCATACCATGTCGCTGGCGCAAAGTGAGAAGGATGCCTACCTCGCCGCAAAATCCTTTGCAGAACTTACACGCTCCCTTGCCGGTCTTGACCCTCTTGCCCTTAACATCATCCTGCCAGATTTCCATAACCTCAACTTAAGGTTTGAGCAGTTTGAACAAGCAATCAGCCAGGCCACCATCATGAAACTTCTGCGCACAACCCACCTGATTTCGGAATTGCGCCAACGCAAAAAGCTGTTGGCTTTTTACAACCAGCTGAATGACGAAAACAATTATCCTACCCGCCTTATGCATCATGATTGCAAGATTGGCAATATACTTTTCGATCAGCAGACAGGCTCAGTACAATGCCCTATAGACCTTGACACTGTTATGCCAGGAAAATATTTTTCTGATATCGGTGACATCATACGCACCATGTCATGCACGGTAGACGAAAACAGCACCGCCTGGGAAAATATTACTATAAAAAGCGAATATTATTTTGCCATCGTTTGCGGTTACCTCGATGGCATTGGTAATATTCTTACAGGAAAGGAAAAAGAAAACCTGCACTACAGCGGACTGTTGATGATCTATATGCAGGCACTGCGTTTTGTAACTGACTTCTTAAACAATGATATTTATTACCAAACAATGTATCCCGAACAAAACCTCAACCGCGCACTAAATCAATTTATACTGCTGGAACAATTGGAAGAATTTCTCAGGAAGAAATATCATTTTATAGCTTGACCTCATGTATAAACAACCTTAATAAATTATTGGGGATGCTTGCGATGCAGGCAATCCTTAAAGTTCAACCTGATGCGTGTTTAAACCTGCAGCAATAAAGGTTACTGGTTAATTCTTATTTAGTTATTAACATTCTTTGCTTGCTCACTAAAATAAGCCAACTCCATGCTTAAATCGATGTAGGGATGCTTCTGCTGGAACTGGAGGACTTTCACGAGATAAGCTTTTATAAAATTCAGATGCGCCTGCGAGGAAGGCTGAAATGGTTTGTGTTTATAGGCCTTTAGGATATCCCTGATCTCTTCTATTAGCAACAAGTCTTCCTTGCCCATATAATATTCCGTAAATTTTTCAAACACAAATTCCGTTGCTGCATAGTTCGGATGAACCAGGTCTATATCATAAAAACGATAATCCCTTAATACATCAATCACCAGTTCATAGGCTGGAAAATAATACATGTTGCGTGATTCACTGGTCAACTGGTGCACTACTTCAATCAGCCTGGCCTTACTCCGGTTATTTTCCATAACACCGTCACGAATATGCCTGACAGGACTTACCGTAAAGATGATTTTTAATGAAGGATTAAATTCAACCAGCCTGGTTATACACTGCCTGAAAGCGGCGAGCATTTCATCAATACCTACCAGGTGTTTATTAAACCATTTTGATGGCGCCCGGTGGCAATTCGCTACCGATTCATTTGTTTCAGTAAGTTGATAGGAGAAAGATGAGCCTAAGGTGATAATGAGCCAGTCTGCCTTTTTAAGAAATGCATTAGCGGCCCGTTGTGACTGGTTAATATTCTTTAATACCGTCTCCTCATCCAAACCTGAAAAATGTGAATGATGCTGCCAGCTCTGCCACAACTCGTTAAGCTGAAACAAGTCGGCCTTACTATATTCTTTATGATCGATATATGAGACGATGCTTTTACATACACTGAGGGCATCGAATAGTATGCCGTTTGGATTCTGGAGAATAGAAAACTTTAGTTGGTCCAGTCTTCCTCCAATATGCTCTGTAAAGCAGGAGCCGATGACAAAAACATTATCCTTGTAATTCATCCGCGGCTCAGGCGATCTTATCTGGATATCCAACATGAAGTTCATAACCGTGGCTGATCTTTGTTAACGTTTAAAAATATATTCCGCCAGCTGGAGACTGTGTTGTAACGCAGGTGCGTTAAGGGATGACAGCATATCCAGTTTCTTAAAATAACTGATCAGCCACTCTGTATCCATATTGCCAACCAGTACATCATCCGCCATCGGGCACCCACCAATGCCTTTAAGTGCGCCGTCAAACCTTGTGCATCCTGCCTGTAGGGCCGCATCTAGTTTCGATCTCCAGTTTAGCGAGGTAGAATGCAAATGAGCACCAATCTCAATTGAAGGAAATTCGTTCACCAGGTATTGGGTAAGACTGCTGATTCCTGCAGGTTCCGCTACTCCCACGGTATCGGCCAGGGAGATCACTTCGATATCCAAATCGACGATCTTTTTCACCCAGTTATAAAGGAGCTCGTCTGAGTAAGGGTCATCATAGGGATTACCAAATGCCATTGAAATATAGACTACCAGTTGTTTATTTTTTTTAAAGCAGGTATTCCTTATTTCTTGTACTCTTTGAAGCGACTGTTCTATTGTACTATTGGCATTGCGCTGTTGAAACGTTTCTGAAACGGAAAAGGGGTAACCCAGGCAATCAATCATATCGTATCCGGCGGCCTCTTCGGCCCCCCTGGCATTCGCTACAATTGCCAGCAATTTAGTGCCCGAATTGCCTGGCACCAATTGTTTGATCACTTCTTTGGTATCAGCCATTTGCGGTATGAGCTTCGGTGATACAAAACTGCCAAAATCAATGGTGTCAAATCCAACCTGCAGGAGAGCATTAATATATTCTACCTTTTGCCTGGTTGATATCAATTGTTTCCAGCCCTGCATTGCATCCCGCGGACATTCAACAAGATGGATTTTGTTGTTTGACATAGTGCAAGTTTTTACAACGATCAGGATTCACTTCAGAGTGAGAATTAGAGATTTACTTATTAACAAAACCCCGTTGTTTCATCACTTCGTATAAAATCATCCCGGTAGCAACTGATACGTTCAGCGATTCGAAATTGCCAGTCATAGGTATGGTAAAGGCCTCGTCAGATATTTTAATCAGGCCGGGTGTAATACCTTTTTCCTCGCTGCCCATAATAATGGCACATGGCTCAGAAAGACCAAGCTCAAACAACTTCTTTTCGGCAGTCATTTCGCTGGCAAAAACCTTTATGCCGTTTAGATGCAACGAATCAACCACTTTCACCAAACTAGACTCCCTGCATACTGCTATCTGCTCCAGCGCGCCTGCAGAGGTGGCAATCGCATCTTCATTTAATGCGCCAACACCTTTGTCGGGGATTACAATTGCATGAACGCCGCAACAGAACGCCGTCCGCGCGATGCCCCCGATATTACGGATATCAGTAATGCCATCAAGAATTATAAAGAGTGGTATCTCTCCCTTCTCAAAAACGAAAGAGATCACCTGCTGGAGGTCCTGGTATTGTATCTTGGAAATTACCGCAACGCAACCTTCGTGGTCCCCGATGTTAAAACTGTTTAATTTTTCCACCGGCACTTTGTTAACGGGAACGAGATGATCAGTGGCCAGTTTTTTTACGATTTCAATTGCGTCGCCCCCAGCATTGTTCTGGAGATAGATTCTTTCGAGTTGTTTGCCGGTTTCCAAAGCTTCGATAACAGCTTTTTTACCGATTACCAGTGTGCTTTTTTTTGGCCGATGTTGTTGTTGCCTGAAATTTCTCACGGGAGATATTTTAATCTAACGTTAATGAATACACTTCACGACAGGTCCTGATCTAATAGAGATACAAACCTACGTAAATAAAAAGACCTCCAGCTTTATTGCTGAAGGTCTCTTTTTGTCAACTATTTTCTATCTTAAGCCGAAGGCGCTTTTTACCTGCTTTACATAATCGAGTTTTTCCCAGGTAAACAATTCAACCTTAACTTTTTTCTCCTTGCCTCCCGGCAAGCTAAATGATTTGGTAACAACTTCCGGCTTGCGGCCCATATGTCCGTATGCCGCCGTTTCGCTGTAGATGGGATTGCGCAATTTCAGGCGTTGTTCAATAAAGTAGGGGCGCATGTCGAAGATGTTCTTAACCGTCTCGCCGATCTCTCCGTCAGTCATCTCCACTTTTGCAGTGCCATAAGTATTCACATTAATGCTGGTGGGTTCAGCTACGCCAATTGCATAAGACACCTGTACCAGCACCTCGTCGCAAAGGCCCGCCGCTACGAGGTTCTTGGCAATATGCCTGGTTGCATATGCAGCAGAACGGTCCACTTTCGAAGGATCTTTTCCGCTGAAAGCGCCACCACCATGTGCACCCTTGCCACCGTAAGTATCAACTATTATCTTACGACCGGTAAGACCAGTGTCGCCATGCGGTCCACCGATAACAAATTTGCCGGTTGGATTAATATGATACTTGATCTTCCTGTTGAAAAGGTGAGCATATTTAGGATACTTTGCTTTCACCCTGGGAATGAGAATGCCGATGATGTCTTTGTTTATCTTGGCCAGCATTTTTTCTTCCGCGTCAAAATCGTCGTGTTGTGTTGAAACAACGATAGCCTCAATTCTTACTGGCTGGTTGTTGTCATCATACTCAAGGGTAACCTGGCTCTTCGCATCAGGACGCAGGTATTTAATTTGTTTGTTCTCTCTTCTCAACGCTGCCAGTTCAATGAGTATTTTATGGGCCAGGTCAAGTGCCAGTGGCATATAATCATCCGTTTCGTTGGTTGCGTAACCAAACATCATACCCTGGTCACCGGCACCTTGTTCTTCTTTTTTCTTTTTATCTACACCCTGGTTGATATCTGCTGACTGTTCATGGATGGCTGATATAATTCCACAAGAGTTTGCTTCAAACATATATTCACTCTTTGTATACCCGATCTTACGAATCACTCCGCGCGCGATCTCCTGTACATCCAGGTAAGCACTGCTTCTAACTTCCCCTGCCAGTACCACCTGGCCTGTGGTTACGAGCGTTTCACAGGCAACTTTTGACTCAGGATCAAATGCCAAAAAATTATCAATTAGGGCATCTGATATCTGGTCTGCAATTTTATCAGGATGTCCTTCAGAAACACTTTCAGAAGTAAATAAATAAGGCATACTAAAAAACGATGTTAGGTTATAAAATTATTTTGTAATAGAAGCCGCAATGAATAGCTAACGTTAGATACGAAATTTCAATTCGGCGCAAAGATAATATTCGAATTAAATTTTGGAGTAAATAATTCTCAACCGCATTTTCTTTGTAGGATTACTGCCACCACCCACTACAACCCTGCCTGCAGCAATATTGGCATTTACCCGTATCGGGTAGCCGTTAAAAGATACCTGTGGTGAATACAATGGCCAAGTACTGTACGGAGCATAAAGGCGGTAACTATACACTGCGTCCTTGTGGGTGACTATTCCCTGTATACTCCTTGTAAGGTTAAAAGTATACCGGTTCTGTTTAATAATTCCACCAAAATCTGCGGAGTTATAACTACCCTGGTAATCCGTACTGAAATCAGTAGGAACACTTCTAACTATATTGTTTGTAGAATCAATCAGGTCGAGAAAAAGCACTGGCGGATCAAAAAATGCATCCTCCGCGGAAGGTACTTTTTCAACAATTAACTCAGCTCTGTGAATCACCCTGTTATTTAAAGTCTTTAGGCCGGGAATATATAAAGTAGCATACGAACCAGGTGAAGACTGCAGGTATATTTTATCCTTGTTTGATACTGGGTTTGCTATGTTGGCCGCGTATGGAGTTCCGGTAATATTTCTTGTTATAAGGTTAGCCCCTTTCGCTACAAGGTTCTTATAGATAAATTCAGTATAGGTTGTGTCAACTTTGGTTGTGTTACCTACCCTGTAATAGACTGTTAGCCTTGTCTTAGCGTTGTCTGATAAATTGAAATAGGCAAGTGCTTTATTACGGGCACTGTTTGCATCTACCTTTAGCGCCAACCCCCTGAATCTTTCAATAAAAGTGGAATCGCTTTTGTAAGCCGTGGTAGTATCATAACCTGCGAGCCGCGCACCCAGGCTTTTATCAAGATGTATCCTTAGCAGGTTTTGTTCTGTTACCAATACGGTATCCTCACCTTTTTTGATAACCTGCGGATCGTTCAGTGTAGTAAAATTTACCGTCTTTTCTCCGAGCTGCGCGGGTACCACCCCAAATTCGGGGCTGTCTAACCTGTACAGTGAGTCCGCGAACCTGGTGGTAGTAGCAATTTCGTACACACGTATTCTTTCTATAGAATTTGAGTCGCCGAAAAGACCTGCATAATCAAGTGATAACACTACAGAATCTATACCTTTTATTGAATCTTTCTTAACGAATGGGTATCCTGCACTAGCAGGCAGCACATCAAAATAAATAGTACCAGTGGTAGTGCCAAACTCAGGATCGTTTAATATACCAAGTGCATAATTTTCTGCCCGCGAAATTGCTGTAGAATCCGGCAGGATGTAATTGTTTGTAATAATATCAAGGGTTGTATCAAAAGTATTAACGTTATCTACAGCAGGGATCAAACCTACACCCAGTGTGGTAGTATCTATTTTTTGGCAGGATTGTTCAACAGTAAGAATGGTTACAACACAAAAAAGCGCAATGAAAAAATTCTTCACGAACTGTATTTAATGGGTGAAAGAATGAATCTTACCAGCAAGTGGTGCTTCATTTCTTATTACTTGGCAAGGTCGGTATATAATTGTAAATAGTCTGTTAAATCAGATTCCGCGTTGAACGCCAAAACTTTTTTGCCTCTCACTTTGCCAAATTCTTCCAGCAATGATTTATCGACATTTTCCGCCCCAAAAGTAACAGCATCGGCGTGCAGGGCTCCTCCTCTGAACATTGCCGTGTTGGTGGCGTCTTTAAAAGGTTCAAGGTCCTTCTCTTTTATGTTCGGATGTATGTTCGCAATCTTTACAAAGTCACTGCCCAGTTGCTCTTTAAATGTATTCTGTCCAATTGTATAAACCACTTTGCTGTGAGTGAACACAGGCTCTTTCTTGTAAACAGTTTTTAAATAAAGGGGGATAAGGCTCGTCATCCAGCCACTGCAATGAATGATGTCAGGAGGCCAGCCAAATTTCTTAACCGTTTCTAAAGCTCCCTTGCAAAAAAATACAGTACGTAAACCATTATCATCATACCATTTTTCATCCTCATCATGAAAAATGTATTTGCGTTTAAAAAGATCTTCGTTGTCCAGGAAGTATACTTGTAAACGTGCATTCGGAAGAGAGGCAACTTTAATCTGTAAAGGATAATCGTCATTGTCAACAGCTACGTTTATTCCTGATAAACGAACAACTTCATGCAACCTGTGCCTTCTCTCATTCACGTTACCGAAACGTGGCATTATGCACCTGACCTCAAACCCACCATCATTCGCTTTTATGGCCAGCTTGTTAGCAATCTCAGCAAATTCCGTCATCTCCAGATAAGGTGACATTTCATGTGCAATAAATAAAATTCTTTTCTTTGTTGACATTATCGGTTAATATTGATGAGAAATGTATTGGCGATAGTTTTTTTTGAAATTAGTTTGCAAAGTTAAGGTATTTAATGGGAATTAGTACCATAGCCAATTCCAGAGTGGAAAAGTGAATATCATGATCGTTTTTAAGATTTCAATTCAGTTAGTCAAATATCTAAATCACCTAAAATCTGCCGGAAAAAAAATAGGCTTTGTTCCCACTATGGGGGCACTGCACAAAGGACATTTATCACTGCTTGAAAATTCTTTATCGGGCGACGATATTACCGTCTGCAGCATTTTTATAAATCCTACACAGTTTAATGACGCAAATGATTTCCGTAAATACCCAGTGACTATTGAAAAAGACCTGCAGTTGCTGGAGCAGGCCGGTACCCATATTGTTTTTTTACCTGATGTGCATGAAATCTATCCAAATGGTACCAGTAAACTCGAGCACTTTGACCTAGGTAAGTTGGAAGATGACCTGGAAGGCGCATTCAGGCCAAATCATTTTCAGGGAGTCAGCCAGGTAATGTATCGTCTGCTTAATATCGTTGAGCCCCACAACCTTTATATGGGCCAGAAAGACTACCAGCAATGCATGGTGATAAACAGGCTGCTGGAAATTATGCGGTCAGAGACTGTTTTAAATGTATGCACTACTCAGCGTGAAAATGACGGACTGGCCATGAGCAGCCGTAATACTCGACTCAACCTGGAAGAAAGACAACAGGCGGTAACAATTTCCACGGTCTTGCGTTTTTTTAAACAAAACATTCAGCAAGGTGACCTGGTGCCAATGATTAAAAGAGGAAAACAAATGCTGGAAGAAAGTGGTTTCAAAACAGACTATGTTGTGATATCAGACGCTGCAACCCTCGAAAGCGTTCAAAATTGGAATGGCAAACAAAAAGTAGTAGCCCTTATCGCAGCCTTTATCAATGAAGTGCGGCTTATAGACAATATGGATTTGACGGAATGAAACCTGGAAAAATGATGCTCAGCAGATGTCCAACTCTCTTCAAAACGGCTGATAGCCGATGGTTGATAGCTGATAGCCATTCTTAACCTATCTTCGGCTTTTAATCTGAAACAAATATGGGTAAAAAGATTCTTGGTCTGCTGAAGTATCTTGTGTTTTTGGGACTGGGGATTTTTTTGTTGTGGCTCACCCTTAGAAAATCTAACTGGGAAGACATCAAAAATGATATTGCAACAGCGAACTTCATTTTTCTTATCCCTGCAACCATCATGCTACTTATGAGTCACCTGAGCAGGGCGGTAAGATGGAAGATCCTGATGGAGCCACTTGGGTATAAGCCATCTCTCATTAATACTTTTCTTGCTGTGATGGTTGGCTATTGGGCCAACCTGGCAGTTCCCCGGCTTGGCGAACTGTTGAAATGCACTATACTTGGCCGTTATGAAAAAGTGCCGGCAGACAAGTTGGTCGTTACCATTGTCGCGGAGAGGGCATTTGATGTTGTTAGTTTGCTGGTGGTATTATTTCTTACAATTACCTTACAGTACGACCTCGTAGGAACTTACGCCGGCAACATGTTAAAAAGTGCTTTTCAAAATAAGGCAGGTAACATATCCTACGATAAAATCTTTCTTACCATTGGCATCATCGCTTTCATCATATTTGTCATTGGCTTCCTTTTAAAAAAACTTGCACACATTTCTTTTATCTACAAAACCAAAGTATTTATAAAAGGCATTATTCAGGGGCTCACCAGTGTGAAAAACATCAAGCATAAAGGATGGTTCTTTTTTCACACGGTATTAATATGGGTACTTTACCTGCTGAGTACATATATGGGTTTCTTTGCCATGAACAATATGAGCCAGTATGGACTTAAGGCCGCGTTTTCCGCTTTATCATTTGGAAGTATTGGTATGATTGTGCCTTCACCGGGAGGTATCGGCTCTTATCAATATGCAGTACAGCAGGTGCTGATGCTTTATGGAATCTCAGCGGAGAAAGGTTTGTCGCTGGGAATGCTGATTTGGTTTGCTCAAACAGGTATTGTTGTTATCTTTGGCACCCTTAGTTTTCTATTACTTCCTGCTTTCAACAGATATAAAAATGAAAAATCCGAAGTTCGTACAAAGTAAAATATTCACTTTACCTGAATTGTTAAAGCAGGATACAAGGTGGAAATTCCTCGGCAAAAAAACAGTTTTCACCAATGGATGCTTCGATATACTTCACCGCGGGCATATATATTCTCTTTCCCAGGCAGCGAAAGAAGCAGAGATCTTAATCGTCGGTGTAAATTCAGATGCTTCAACCAAAAGACTCAAAGGTGAAAGCAGGCCCGTAAACGACCAGGATTCACGCGCCCTGATACTGGCTTCGCTGTTGATCGTGGATGCGGTGGTAATTTTCGATGAAGATACTCCCCAGGAACTGATTTCGGCCCTTCTGCCAGATGTTATGGTAAAGGGTGGCGATTATACATTGGAACAAATAGTGGGTGCAAAAGAAGTTACTGCAAATGGTGGCCGCGTGGTAATAAATCCCATAATTCCGGGTATCTCCACGTCTGATATTATCATGAAAATTAACAAACTATAAGCCACTATCTGGCGCCGTACATCCGCTCTACTTCCTGTACAATCTGCTCAATTTGCTGGTCGTCACCCTTAACGTCGTATGGTTGCTTCAGGCTGCTGTTGAAGAAAAATGCCACCGTCTGGTAAAATCGGGCGGTAAGTCCGCCTTTATATTCTTTTATGATCTCGTAACAATTGTTACCTGTCTGCCTATTTATAAGTTTCATCAAAACCCTACCCTGGTAAATGGACAGGTTTGTAAGCGGCTCCGTGAACTCCTTTTTCAGTTCCTTCTCACGTGATTTGATGTAGTTCTTACGCTGGTCTTTTTTTGTCATATGAACCATTTTGGCATTGATATCGTTCATTATAGCACCTGCTTTCCGGGCGTAAGGGTAAGTAACGTATACAGCATTGCGTAGCCTTGTCCATTCCTTGACTCTTTTTCTCATAGCATCGGACATCGGTGCAGTTACCCAGTGCATCTCCAGGTCACGCGCAGGAATCTGTTCACCCTGGTAAATAATGAATGGCACAACAACAGTATCATTAGCTCCATATTGAGACGGAGGAGTAGATTGACCAAGTGAAGAAACAGCATAGATCATCAACAGAAAAATGAAGATGAAAATAGCGCGCAGTTTACTAAATGTTCGCTTTGCTGTCATTGATTATAAATATAGAATAAATCCCTGATCATTGATACCCGAACAGACCTACCGGTAACCCCATATGCTGTTTGAGATTTGTTAAATAAAAGACATAAGTATTTACGCAATGGTGGTTAAGATGTTTCATCACCGCTTTTCCGCAAACAGAACCTATACCGTTGATCTTAATGCCTTGTTCATTTTAATGCGACGGCTGATGCTCATGGTAAAACCAATTATCATTACCAAAATACCCAGCCATAAAACGTTAATAAAAGGGAATTCGTATACTTTGAGGGCCACAAAGGGCACGAGCCTACTGGATTCTTTCACCTGTATCTCGATTTTTCGATCATCCAGTACGCGACTGAAGCCAACTGCCATATTTTGGGCATAGATTGTATCTACGACAAATTTTGCTTGGTTGTCTTTCACATAAAATAATGGGCGGGCAGGGTAACTTAGCCCTTCCTTGGTAGTAACGGTGATATCTGCCATAAGTGCCGTATCGGCAGGAGTAAACTTGTATTTGTCATTGGATGGATTAGGCACTACCCTGTTCAATACCATAAACCCATTGGAGTAGAAGATGGTATCATTGATATCTGCCGGGTAGCTTTTAAACTGAACGGTATCAGATTCTTTATCCATGTTATCAGCATAACTAATATAAGAAAAGATGTCTTTATTCCAGTAATGCTTGCTATCGGGATTATTAGAAAATCCTTCCTGTCCTTTTGTGTTCCGGATAAGGTTGGGGTAAAGATCAAACTCGTGTTTGCCATCCTTTTTTTTCATGTTGATCTTAAAGTACATCACGGTTCCGCTTGCGTTGGTAGAGTCACTGTTGACGAACGTTGCGTGGTATTTACCCATATCTGTTTGGATATTTTTTATCAACGTTATATTCTCAATCGATTTTTGGTTGGTACTTGGATCAAATTTGATGTTAATACCAGTAGTGTTATAAGAGAGCACCTCTTTCTTTGACGAAGAAATAAGAATTCCTACTAACATTAGCCCAAAGCCAAGGTGGGCAACAGATGCTCCCGCAGCTTTCAATTTACCATTAAGTCCCGACCAGATGTAAATGAAGTTCGCCACAACCGTGTAGACGGCTGCAAATACAGCCAGGTGTATTGCGGCAAGGTAACCTGCACCGTACGTATCATAATTAATTTCACCAAATGTGCTGATCAGTGCAGAGATTACGAGCGCAACTATCGTGGGTAGAGCGATCTTCTTAACAAAATATTTACGGGTAGTATCCTTGTACTTCAAGTATTGTGTAATTGCAGTAAGAAATCCTATCACAATCGCTACAAAGATCTGTATGCGGTTATAGGGAAACTCACGGTCTTCACCAATTGCGAAATTTGTGTTAAAGATCTTATTTATCACCGGTAGGGACGTTGCCGTGATGATAAACATGGAAGACAAGAAGAAAACCAATGCTCCTATGAACATCCAGAACTCCCTGGAATAAGTGCTTTCTTCTTTAGCTATAAAGGGGATATTCTTATAACGCTGGATAAACAAGATTATGGACGGGAACAGGAATAAAAGAACAAATACCCTTAGCTGCCAATTCAGGCCAACACTTGTAAAGGCATGCACGGAGGTATCGGCCAGGTCTCCACTGCGGGTAAGATAGGTGGAGTATAAAATAAATAAAAAAGACAATATGAAAAACAGGTAAGTTGCTCTCAAAGAATTGCCGGTTGCGTTATAAACAACCAGCGTGTGCAGGCCCGCTACCATTATAAGCCAGGGAACAAGGGAGGCATTTTCTACCGGGTCCCAAGCCCAGTAACCGCCAAAAGTAAGGGACTCATAAGCCCAGGCTGCTCCCATCATTATGCCAACACCTAAAATACAAGTAGAAAATAACGCCCAGGGAGTTGCTGCTTTTGTCCAACCGCCATAGTTTTTCTTCCACAAACCGGCTATTGCGTAGGCAAATGGAACCAGCGTTGAAGCAAAACCAAGGAACAAAACGGGCGGATGGATCACCATCCAGTAGTTTTGCAACAATTGGTTCAAACCCTGACCGTCCTGCATACCGGGGAGCATGAGGTAATCTGCCCTTGAGAAAAAGGCGGAGGCGCCTTCATTTACAAAAAACTCCCGTGTAAGAAGAAAAGGATTACTGCCCACCTTCAGGTCAAAAAAATACAGTCCCATGATCATGGTAGCAAGGCACATCTGCACAAAACTAAACACGCTCATTACAGGTGCTTCCCATTGCCTGGCTGTACGCATAAGCACGAATCCGAGCACGGCATGCCATATCATCCATAGCAGAAAACTACCTTCCTGGCCTTCCCAAATGCAGCTTAACAGGTAATTGAAATTTAACGCCTTACTGGAATGATTATAGGCGTAATAGTACTCAAATTTATGCGTGGCTATTATA
>JBBPYM010000322.1:0-34337 GCA_038199905.1 Chitinophagales bacterium
ATCATGACATGACGGATTGGCTATCAGCTACCGACTATCAGCCATCAGCCGGAAGCTTCTTCCGGGTTTAATGTATTGAAGCAAAAATGAACTAAATGACATACCAGTTGAGCATATGGCAGTGTTAGCTGATGGCTGATAGCTGACAGCCCATGCGTTCTTTAATGCATAAGATAATACTAGTTGGTTTGGGACAAAAAGTACGTCGCTGAAGTTTTACCCCAGGTTGGGTGCAGTTTGGTCTCCGGTTTAAAAGTGTCGAACATGCTTATTGACTGCAACAACAATTCCTTTGCAGCGGTCTTTCCGCCGCCAAAAGATTCAGGGGTATAATATTTTGACTGTCCCTCGAGCAATAACGGTCGAGGGTTTGTAGGATCCAGGCTCCTAGCCTTTGTTATATTATTTGAAGAAACTGCTCCATACTGCTGCCAGCGCGCCTGCGGGTCTACCATCATATGAGAGGAAGCGATCAAACTTTTGATTACACAGGTTTCGGAATTTTCCTTTCCAAGAATGGACTCCGCTTTCTTTACAAGTTGCTCAGCTTTGTCGGCAATACCATCAGTTTTGCCTTTGTCCTTTTCATTCAGTGAATTCATTACCGTGCAATAACTTGCATAATAGTAAGGCAGCCATTGCGTTTTCTCAGCCTCGGCTATGCGCTCAAAGTTGTTGGATAGGTTAGCCAGCGTGCCTTGCACCATGGCTGAATCCAGCATCGTAATATTAGTTTCCATCGCTTTTACGTATTTTTCGCTTTGCGCAAATAATACAGCTGATGAAACCGTAATTGCAAGTAATAACAGGATCTTTTTCATGATTATAGTTTATAATTTATTTTGGATAAAAGTTTGATTCGCCCGCAGGCTCAATCAGTTTATAAATTAGAATTGATCACATCGTCCGTCCGGTCTACGCCAAAGCTCAGGAAACATCCAAGGAATACAAAACGGTTAGCTGTGGGCGTTACAGATTCTTTTCGCATGCCATTATAAGAATAGTTGTATCCATATACCTGTTTACTTCCTAAAACATTCGTTACAGAAAACACGAATACAGTATATTTCGCAGCACCGGTTTTACCAATATTTGGCAGGTAATTCACGCTAAAACTAAGACTATTGTAGTTAATGGTTTTACCCTGGTCGAAAACTTTATAGGAGTTTGTAGGTGTGTTATACCTGATGTTATAATATGGGCGGCCCGTGGCAAATGTGTAAGATCCATTAAACTGGGTCTTTAACGCGGTAACAAACTTCTTTACTACCATTGATGCTGTATGTTTTGCCGCAAAGTTTGGCTGGATGGCTGAGGGATAGTTCAGGTAATCTCTTTTTGTGTCAAGATATGAATAAGAAATCCAGTAATCTACATTCGTAAATGTTTCTTTGTCGCGCCAAAATAGTTCAAATCCTTTTGCATCTCCGTACCCCTTATTGTTAAGACTGTCTATGCCGTTACCTGCAGGTGTGGTTTTTATAAGGTTATAGTATTTTTTATAAAACATCTCAGCTCTTAAAGTATATAGCCTGGTCACCTTTTGATAATTGGCTATGTAATGTGTTGCCCTGGTATACTGCAGTTCATTAAACCTGTAAGTTCTGATAAAATAATTATTATCCGGCTTTTGATAAAACACGCCATACGCAAGTGCTGCCTGGCCGACATCTCCTACTTTATATGCGAGTGAAACCCTTGGTACTATATTCGCTTTGCTCAGAATGGTGGAATGCTCTACACGTGTTCCAATCTTTGCTGCCAGGTCATTGGTTACATAAATATCCACTTCTGTAAAAGCGGCCTTCAGATGATCAGATGCTTCCGTTTGTACTTGAAAAACTGAATCACTGTTGTAATCACTCCTGTCTTTATTATAGAAATATTCGCCTCCGATTCTTAACAGGCTCAGGCCCTTAAGCCTTCTTTCAAATACTGCTTTCACTACGGCCAGTTCGCCATTCGCTTTTATATTAAAGTTTTTCTGGGAAAACGGATATGTAATGGAAGTTTGTTTGGTATTGAGCTGATCCTGCAACTGGTTAGTAATTTTGTCCGTATTAGTGCTATAAGACAAACCGAGGTTCATTCTCCACCACTTACCGAGCTTTTCCCGCCAGGACAGGTTTCCATAAAGGTTAAAGTTTTCCAAACCAAATGCATTTTTTAGCGAAACAGAATCTATGTCTGATCGCCTCAAGCCAAGATTACTTGCATTCATATAACCATAAAATTTGAGCATCCCTGTTTTAGATGTCTTTACCCGGTAGTTAAGATCACTGTTATGAAATTCGGGTATATGGAAGTAATCAGGTGTTTGTTTCACCGCCTTGAAATACAGCAGGAGGTTAGTATAATTGTAACTAACGCCCCAACTTGACTTTTTATCTTTTGATAATTTTTGAAAACCCGCGGTAAGTCCTACGGCTGATATACCAAGGTTAGCGGAAGTTCTTTCGGGAAGATCAATGCTTTCCAATAATAAAACCGATGATAAAGCTTGACCATACTGTGCAGAGTAACCACCTGAACTAAACACCGTACCCTTAAAAAGAAACGGAGAGAATCTGCCCCGCTGGGCGATGTCTGGCACGCTGCTGAAAAAGAAATTGTTGACTAATGTTCCATCAATAAAAACTTTTGTTTCGCCCGCAGTGCCTCCCCGTACAAATAACCCCTCGCTTTCACCTACCTGCTGTGCGCCTGGTAATGTTTTCAAGGCACTGGTAACATCTCCGTTTGAACTGGCCGTTGTAACAATATCAATTGGATTTAAAACAGTCGTTCTTTTTGAATCGCTCGCCTCAAAAGTGCCTGCGGTAATTACTACAGCTTTTAATTCATTTGGTTCTTCTTTCAAACTAATGTCTAACCTAAAAGCAGTATCTGCTAGATAAATCTTCTGTTCAAGCGAGTAATAACCGATTGATGTGGCGATTAAAGTTTTATCACCTGTCTCGGAAGTTTCAAACCTGTAGTTGCCTGAAGAATCGGAAGTGCTTCCATCATAAGAATCTTTTACCGTGATACTTACTCCAGGTACCGGCCGCCCTCTACTGTCTTTTGTTTTACCCGAGATAATTGTTTGAGCAAAAGAAGCCGATGATGACAGGAGACAAACTAATAAGAAACCAGATTTTGCCACAACAACAAATTTGTTTCGAATATAAATTAGTTTGCAATATAAACCTAATTAAAGTGTAGAATATTTAAATGCTTTCTCACCTTGCAAATTCATCAACTAGTTATTTATAATTAAATAGAAAAACTATGCGGCAAAAAAAAACGATCCTTGGGTGAAGGATCGTTTTTAACTATAAATAGAACTAATCTTATTATCTGTAAGCAGGCATGAGCCCCTTCGCAAGGTCAACCATCTTTTTTATGCCATCTTCAGGAAGGTTGCCTTTTTTGAACTCGTTAAGTATATCTGGATATTTGGTTTCCATTTCAACAAGAAAATGGGCCTCAAATTCCTTTACCCTTTTAACGGCAACTTCTCTCAACAAACCCTGGGTACCGAGGTAGATAATAGCAACTTGTTTTTCGACCGCCATTGGTGAAAACTGTAATTGCTTAAGAATTTCCACGTTTCGCGCCCCTTTGTCAATAACAACTTTTGTAGCGGCATCGAGGTCACCACCAAATTTGGAGAATGCCTCCATTTCACGGTAAAGCGCCTGGTCAAGCTTTAATGTTCCCGCTACTTTTTTCATGGACTTTATCTGCGCGTTACCACCCACACGACTCACGGAGATACCGACGTTGATTGCCGGTCTGATACCCGCGTTAAACAGGTTACCTTCCAGGAATATCTGGCCGTCGGTAATTGAGATCACGTTTGTTGGGATGTAAGCCGATACGTCACCAGCCTGGGTTTCAATGATGGGTAACGCCGTAAGTGAACCTCCACCTTTAACCAAATGTTTGATAGACGCCGGCAAATCGTTCATTTTACGAGCAACCTCATCCTTGTTGATAACTTTGGCTGCTCTTTCAAGCAAACGGCTATGGAGGTAAAACACATCACCAGGGTAAGCTTCACGTCCCGGGGGTCTTCTCAGCAACAGGGAAACTTCACGATAGGCAACGGCTTGTTTGGAAAGATCATCAAAAATGATCAGCGCAGGGCGACCGGTATCACGGAAGAATTCACCGATGGCAGCGCCGGAAAACGGAGCATAGAATTGTTGTGGTGCAGGGTCAGACGCGGAAGCCGCAACAATGGTAGTATATTCCATTGCACCATTTTCCTGCAACACATTCATTACGCCAGCGATGGTAGAAGCTTTCTGACCGATGGCAACATAGATACAATATACAGGCTTGCCTGCTTTGTAGAATTCTTTCTGGTTAATGATGGTATCCACGCAAATCGCGCTCTTGCCGGTTTGACGATCCCCGATTACCAACTCACGTTGTCCGCGACCAATGGGTATCATAGCATCGATCGCCTTGATACCCGTTTGAAGTGGTTCTTTAACCGGTTCACGGAAAATTACACCCGGAGCTTTGCGTTCCAATGGCATTTCATACAATTCACCAGTGATGGGGCCTTTACCATCAATTGGTTCACCCAGTGTATTAATAACCCTTCCTACCAGGCCATCGCCCACCTTTATCGATGCGATCTTGCCTGTACGGGTAACTTTAGCTCCTTCTTTAATATCCCCCTGGTCACCCATCAATACAACACCCACATTGTCTTCTTCAAGGTTCAACGCAATTGCTCTCACCCCATTCTCAAACTCTACCAATTCTCCTGAACGAACGTTATTTAACCCATAAATACGGGCGATACCGTCACCTACTTGCAGTACAGTGCCTACTTCTTCCAGGTTTGCACCTATGTCAAAGTTGCTTAACTGCTGGCGCAGTATAGCTGATATTTCATCTGGTTTAATTTCCGCCATGGTTTATCTTTTTTTAAAATTCTTGCTTTTGATATTTTATTCATTAACCAGTAACCCTTAACAGGCCGCAGGCAAACTATCGTAATTTATGAATGTAACTATTATCCTGGAATTGCTTTTTAACATCCTTTAGATCCCGCGAAATGCTTGCATCGACCAGGTTATTATCAAATTCCAAAACAAATCCTCCGATCAATGCCTCATCCACCTGGGCTTCCATTTCAATGATTTGCAACGGTGTTGAAGCGGTAATTTTATCTATTATACTTTGCTTCAGTTCTTCACTTACCGATTGTGCTGTGGTGAGCTTGACTTTATGAATACCTTTGATACCGTTGTACATGTCAATAAAAGCAGTTACGATTTCCGGAAGGTAACCTTCCCTGCCCTTTTTGATCATAAGCTCATTAAAAGACGCAGTGAGAACACCTACTTTCCCTTTTGTTACAGCGTCAAGCACATTTTGTTTCTTATCTGCTTTGATAATGGGACTTTTGAGCAGGTTTACAAATTCACGGCTCAACTTGATAACGCTCTGCAAGTGCAACATATCCTCGTAAACAACATCTAACTGATCTTTCTCTACAGCCAGATCAATAATAGATTTTGCGTATCTTCCTGCTAAACGTGGGTTCTGCATTTCGTTGGTTTAAAATTTAAACTCTGAAGATTATACGGCTGGTTTACCGTGACCTGTCAAAATTTCAATTAATTCAATTTGACATCATTTGCCAATTGGTTGATGTATTTTTCCTGGTCAGCCTTATTGCTTAATTCCCTGCGCAGGATTTTTTCAGAAACTTCAATAACAAGATTTCCAACCTGGTTTTTAACATCGATCAACGCCGCCATTTTCTGATGTTCAATTGCAGCATGTGCATTTGCGATGATGCGGTCATATTCAACCTTTGCCTTTTCTTTGGCATCCGCAATCATTTTATCACCAATATCTTTTGCATCTTTGATCATGCCTGCTCGTTCTTCACGCGCCTTTACAAGCAAAGCTTCGTTTTCGCTCTTCAAAAGCGACATTTCGGCTTTAACCTTCACAGCAGTAGACAAAGAATCTGCAATGGTATCTTCTCTTTCTTTAAGCGCGCTTAAGATCGGCTTCCACGCAAATTTCTTCAAAATAAAGAATACGATCAGGAAGGAAAGTAAGGTCCAGATTATTAAGCCAAACGAAGGGGTTAAGAGATCCATAGTATATAATTAAACTATTACAGTTGATGTGATAAGATTACTGCACCCGCCGCCCTATGCTTTGCGTGCAGTAATAAGTTGTGTGTTACACGAACATTGCAAGGATACCTGCGATAACTCCAAACAGGGCAACACCTTCAATAAGGGCCGCTGCAAGGATCATGTTAGCGCGAATGTCATTGCTCGCTTCGGGCTGACGTGCAATAGATTCAACGGCACCCTTACCGATTTGTCCGATACCGATACCAGCGCCTATCGCTGCCAGTCCTGCACCAATTGCTCCACCTGCATTAGCCCAGGGAGTCGTGCTTAACAATACTAGTAAATCCATAATTGTGTATTTATACTGTTTAAGAAAGAACGTGTTTAAAACTAAAGGCCCACTCCTTTTCAATTATACTATCAAGGCATCATCATGATGAGGAGCATGCTGTGGGTCGGTAGCATGACCGTCTTCGTGGTGAGCGTGCGTGTCCTCAATAGCCTGACCAATAAATACTGCTGACAAGTTTGCAAAAATGAAAGCCTGGATAAAAGCCACCAGAATCTCAATAAAGTAAATAAATACAGAGAAGCCAACTGAAATAGGCGAAAACGCCCAGCCCACGCCTTTATTTAAAGAACCAAATATGAAGATCATTGACACAAGACAAATAATAATAATATGCCCTGCTAGCATATTTGCAAAAAGACGGATCATGAGCGCGAAAGGCTTGGTGAAGATCCCTAACACTTCCACCAGGATCAATATAGGCTTAACACCTGCCGGTACCGGGGGGTTGATGATATGTCCCCAATACTGTTTGTTAGCGCTAAAGATTATTATCACGAATGATATCAGCGAAAGCACCATGGTAAAAGCAATATTACCTGTCACGTTGGCGGAACCAGGTATCAATCCAGAAATATTATTAATAAGGATAAAGAAAAAAACAGTTATCAGGTAAGGCAGGTATCGCTGGTACTTAGCGCCCAGATTCGGCTTTGCTACTTCATTTATCACAAATTCTATCATTACTTCAACAGCGGTCTGAGAGCCAGTTGGGGCAGTGCTGGTACCGATACCCTTTTTGTATTTGCTGGCCACCCCAATCATCAGCCATAAAAAAAGCGCCAAAGCAATAAGCATTTGAACGACATTGCGGGTAAGAGAGATATCATACACTTCTACCGATTGATCAACTGGAATAATCTTACCGTCAACCAATTTATATCCTTCAACTTCAGCACCGTGGTGAAAAGCCGAAGACATGAACGTAGAAAAACCTTTTTGCGGGGAATATAAAATAACTGGGAGGGGAATAGCTACTTCGTGTTCATGACCATCACTTCCTTCGTAAGATAAAAAATGAAATTCGTGGGCATCTTTAACATGACCGAAAATAACTTCATTAGCATCAAATCCCTTTTTTTCAACTGCGTCTTTAAGATCAGCAGTCTCTACCTGGTCGTGATTGTGTTCCTGGGCTGTTGTATTCAAACTTAACAACATACTTAGGCTTAAAACCGCTACCAGTAATGATTTAATGCTGTTCCTTCTCATACCTGTTTCTTAATTTGCCGCAAAGATAAGGATGCATGCCATAAAAACCGAAAAAACGCAGATAAATGGCAAAGAACTCATATTAAACAAACAGGAGGTTGTTTTTGGTTTATTGAACACGTAAATAAGGATTTGAAGATCAGGCAATCACCTTTTGTTTTTCAAACTGCATCTGGTGCAGTTGGTAATAGAATGCTTTCTTAGCAATTAATTCCTCATGGGTACCCATCTCTTTGATCTCGCCTTTATCCAGTACAATTATTTTGTTTGCCTTACGGATGGTTGACAGTCTGTGTGCAATAACTATGGAGGTGCGCCCTGTTATCAGGGTATCAATGGCATGCTGAATCATTAGTTCCGACTCAGTATCCACGGAGGATGTTGCTTCATCAAGTATTAAAATTGATGGGTCATAAAGTAAAGCCCTGATGAATGACAGCAACTGCCGCTGCCCTAACGAAAGGCTGTTGCCTCTTTCCATAACATCGAAATCGTACCCGCCTGGCAGTTCCATAATAAACTGATGCATGCCGATGAGGTTAGCGGCTTCAATAACCCGTTCGCGGCTAACGTCTGGATTCCTCAGGGTGATATTATCGAGCACGGAACCGGAAAATAAAAAAACATCTTGCAAAACCACACCTATTTTGCTCCGAAGTGCTTCCAGTTTATAGTCTTCGATTTTTACATCATCCACCCTGATATCTCCCTTTTGAATATGGTACATCCGGTTTATTAGACTGACGATGGATGTTTTTCCGCTGCCAGTATGACCAACTATAGCTATTGTTTGCCCTGCTTCCACGGTAAACGATACATCTTTTAAAACATACCTGTCATCTACATATGCAAACCAAACTTTATCAAATACTATTTTTCCCTTTAATTCTTCCGGGGTATACGTTCCTTCTGTTTTCAGGTAATCATCATTATCCAGCACTTTAAATACCCTTTCACTGGCGATCATGCCCATTTGAAGCACATTGAATTTATCGGCAATTACCCTGAGCGGACGAGATATAAGGTTAATAAGTAAGATGAATGATATAATCTTTCCTGTTAAGTCAACAGCTTCGGCTCGCGGCAGGTTAAGTGCCTCCCTGGCGGCCCACCATACCAGCAGGCTGGTAGAAACTGCCAATACGATCTCGACTATCGGAAAAAACACAGAATATGCGAATATCGCCCTGATGTTGGCGTTGCGGTGCTCTTTGTTAATCTTCTTAAACTTGCCAAACTCCCTTTCTTCAGCGGCGAAGGCCTGCACTATTTGCATGCCTGTTATATGCTCCTGCACAAAGGCATTTAACTGGGCCACAGCGTTACGAACCCGAATAAACGATTTATTCACGCTTTCCTTAAAAAAATAAGTAGCTACGAAAAGAAAAGGGAAAGGGCTCAAACTTATGAGTGCGAGTCGCCAGTCGATCCAGAACATACAGCCAAGAATGGCGACAATAGAAAGAATATCGGCGATGATGGGCACAAGGCCGTCAGCAAAAATGTCATTGATGGATTCGATATCGTTAATAGTTCTTGTAGTTAGTGTACCGATAGGTGTTTTGTCGAACTGAGAAAGGTTTAGCCCCAGCACCTTACCGTAAACTTTTACGCGTAAATCTTTCACAACGGCTTGCCCCAGCCATGCAGTAACATAACCGAAATAAAACCGGATCAGTGTTTCTGCAATCAGCAAAACGATCTGCCATAACGTTATCACTACGATCATTTCCACAAAAGGGTTACTTGCCTCTCCAGTAACCGCGGCTCCACCTTTAATGTATTTATTGATAGTAATTTGAATCAGGTATGGTCGAACCGGCGAAAGCACTGCTAAAACGATAGCCATCAGTAGTGACAGGTAAAACCGGTTTCTATAAGGAGCGGTGAAGCTGAATACCCTTCTCAGTAATGTAAAATTGAAGATCTTTTTAACCGGGGAAGCATCTGCCATATTGAGCAAAGATAGGAATTCGGCTCGGAGTTATAGCCAATGTAGTGCCTATCCAAACCGAACTACCATGTGACTACTATCTATTATTCATCACCAAGGGCTTTGCGATACGCCTTGATAAAGATAGCCCCAAGGTTTTTATATGGCGGCACATAGTCATCGAACATTTCTCGCTGGCTGCCGGTAAATTGTTTACCTAATTCCCGCCACATAGGTATCCATTCAATTGTTTTACCATTGCGGACAGTATTATTAATAGCCTGGAGAATAGGTTCATTCACACTTCTTGTCCCTACTTGTTTTGAAGAGATGATATGCGCGTCGTTACTAATATTCAACACTTCATTTAAGTTGTTATAACCACCACAGGAGCCTAAAACCACAATCCGTGCGCTGGGCTGAATCTGTTCCAGTGAATATTTTACGTGGTAACTATGACCTCTGTGTATGAAAATCGTCGGTTTTATATTGCGGTCGACTAAATAGTCGCGGAGTTTTGCCTGGGCCTTGGCATCCGGATCATCAGGGCCATAAAGTGGTTTGTTGGCAAAGATCCAAACCGGCTTTCCTCTCACGGACCTGATCCAGATCCAATCCGCGTTTTCTGAAACGCTCCAGTCGCGCCGGTCACGAAACAAGGTAAGAAAATTGGCATAGGAATTCTGGCCATCTTTATCTTCGTCTCCGTAAAAAAATACTTGTTGCACCACCCTGCCGCTGTCATCGAGCAAGGAGTTATAATCTACTGAATACACTGGCTCAATACCAAGTTGTTCCGTAAGATTTACACTTCCCGCGGAGTCGGCTGATTCAAACAAAGTTTTTTCAAGGTTATATATGACTTTCCCGTTATTACTTCCGTTTTTAACACAGCGCTCATAGTTCCATTTTGCTTCGTCAAGCATAAACCTGGCTAACTGCTTATTCTTTTCGAAGATACTACTGTACGAGTCCGCCACATCCACTGCATCTTCGGCGTTGGACGAGCTGGTGTTTTTCTCCAGGCCGATCATAAACGCCCGCATAAGCGACAGCGCATTATCCTGTGGCATTGATTTTAGCAAAGTGTCAAGTGTATTATAAGCAGCCGCCAGTTTAATAAACTTCCTAAAATAATCACCGTTAACGCTCATTATCAAGGTATCACCACGCGGAACTTTCATCTTCTGAAAAATGCGCTTAAAAACACCGATATAACTGGAGGTATAGATTTCGTCTTCACCTAAGACGCATAGATAATATAGTTCCTGGGCAGTAAGCGGCTCAAGGCTTTTAAAACGAATTACATCAGGCTTGTCGTGTAAGCCGTTTATTGCACGTATAAATTCTTCCTTGGCATTTTTCGTAATACGTTCTGTCAGGGCGTCCATGCCCATTGGAGTATCTCGCTGAACACCCGACATCCTGCCGGCGTAATCTATTCTTGTTTTTACCAGCAGGCGATAATAGTTGAGTGCATTATTTTTAACCTTGTCAATTTCTTCGTAATTGATCTTACCACTGATGATCATGTCGATGAAAGGAAAATATAGCTGACCGCTTTTGCTGGATGCAATCCGGGAAACGGTCTGAACAAGAGGATCGGTGTTTGAACGTATTTTCGCACCCAATCTGTCACGTGCCGACGCGTAATCATATACCATGTTAGGGTTCTGGTAAGTAGCTACTTTTATGAGGCTGTCACCAAAAGGAACATTTATATTGCTTCTTAACGCAAACAAAATGTCTCTGGTAGAAGAATGCAGGGCAAGGTATTTTCTTACCAGCAGGTCGTTACTGGCAGCCACTCCCTTATTCTCTTTAAAACAAAAGCAATCCACCAGGATCTTTCCTACTCCGTAAGGGTTTTCACTTATAACAGCTTCAATACTCTGCCCTCTTTTTTCCAGGTCAAAAGCTTTGGCAAACGCATCAATTAACGGTTGTGCAATCGTTACGGGATAATCCTGCCGCTGGTAGGTGGAATTATAGCCTTTCACCAGTGTTTCAACCCCTCTTAAATATTTAATTTTATTATTATTGTCCAGCGTAGAATCGTTTTCTATCTTTTCCTGCAAATCGTCAACACCTTTGATTAAGGCATATTCTATTTGGTGATTGATAGTTTCATCACGGGTGATGGTTATGCGACCATCATCTTTCCCATCGAGCTTTAGGAGTTTAGCCTGTTCCAGGTCTATTTTGTCGTGCCATAAACTGTTTCTTACAATTTTATAAGCTGGCACAGCAGTAGTTTGCGCGGATACGTTTAAACTAACAACGGTAAGCAATACAACAAAACCTGGTAAAATTCTAAACATAGTTTCCCCTGATTCTAATCAATTTTGCAAAAATACTACCAATCCTTGAATTAAAGGCCTGGAACAGATTACTATTTATGAGGACAACCAAACAGGTGTATTAGTTGCGTTGTAGCTTTTTATTCGATGATGTTAACTTTTTGTTGCGCTATATTAAAAAATTGTGAACTAAACGTTGAGGGGAAAGTATAAGCTTTATTTGGTATAGGTTTGCCTAAACAAATGGTTACATGGAAGTTACTGGCGAAAAAATATTGATTGCAGATGACGAACCTGACATACTTGAGATCATATATTATAATCTTAAGCTGGCCGGGTACGAGGTGTTTACTGCAAAAGATGGGGACGATGCCTTACAAAAGGTAAAACAATTAAAACCCGACCTGATAATCCTTGATGTTATGATGCCGAAAAAGAATGGCATGGAAGTATGCGAGATCCTATCAGCTATCAGCTATCAGCTATCAGCTATCAGCTATCAAACTGGCTTCGCCGTTTTGTCAGCATGAGAAAAGTTTCAATAGTTACCGCGCTTTCAACTTGTCTGGGACTGCATATGTCCTATTTTTTCTCACAAAATAAATCATTGAAACAATCACACCTATAATCCCAAATACCGCTACCCATAATATTAGCCCCGTGTAAAAATTTAGCCAGTTCAATTTGACCTGAAATATTGAACGGGTGATAAGTACCCCAACACTTCCAAGGTATCCAAAAGAGTCAGCTATGTATATCAGAAAACCAGTATTACCGGCATACCTGAATGCCGCAATAAAGCGATCGAACAATATGCTGTTGAACGGGATGTAAACCATGTATAAACCCAGGCCCGTCATAGTCATCCAGCCAAATATTTTAAGCTGGCCATTCGTATAAAGCAGCGTTACAAACAAGGCTAGCAGAAAACCGAGCAGCATAATCGCCTGCGTAAAAAGAAAGGCTTTGAAGTTATTTTTTACCAGGATCATTGCCGCAATGATAACCAGGATGATTGCGCTGATAATTGTTTCCGTTTGCGTAAAAACTGAAGACTGAAACACTTCACCAGACTCACGCCACATATCTGCCATGAAACTATCACGTACTTCTCTTAGTGTAGTAATCAAAATATAGATCAGTACAAGAACTACAAGTCCGGGATAAAACTCCCTAACCAGTTGCCATCTTTGTGCCTTCGTCATTGGCAACCTTTCCATACGCTCAGCTTTGTCCTGATCATTGGGAGCAGGAATTTTTTCAAGCAGGTAAACAAACAGTAGTAACGGAGGCATAAAAACCAGCCCGGTGCAAAATGGCATCCAGTATTCCGAAACATCTAACGAACTCATCAGATATTGAGCAACAGACTTTGCCAAACCAGAGGCAAAAATAAAACTTACTGCTAGCGATGCGCTTATAAAATCAGTGGTCCTTCTGCCTTCTACATAAGAAAATACTATCCCCCACAGCATACCCAATGGAAAGCCATTCAAGAACAGGCACCAAAAATTATAAGGGGCAGGTAAAAGCGCAAACAATAACCAGGATGCCCATGAAATCCCCACCAACAAAAGTATCAGCTTCCCCCTGCCTATTCGTTTTAATTCTGCTATAAACCTGATGCCATAAAATTTGCTGAGCATGTAACCAAACACTTGAGTTATAACCAGCACAATTTTATAATCAAGGCCAAAAAGCGTGTGTCCCTGGTAGGCGGCAACATTAAACGCTTTACGAAATGAAAATATGCAGGTATATGCAGCAAAACTTACGATCGCCGTGAAAAAGGCTATCCCTAGCTCTTTTGAGTTGAGTTTTGATCTGTTTAAGCTGGTTGTCAAATTAAGGTTATCATGAATGGAAAGCTGTAAAATACAACAAAGCTTTCAGCTTTCAGTTTGTGGCAGGAGGCAGCATCAAAGTCATGAAATTGAAGGCAGAGCAGGCGGGCAAAGCACAATCAAAACATATCCTTCCATTCTACGATCGGCTGTTCCGCTGGGATCGGTACGTTTATTAATTTTTTTTACCCACCGGTCACGGGTGACTAAAAAACGTTTAATTTAAAAAATATTATGGAATGATGAAGAGAATAATGAACAAATTGTTAACCGGCTGTAGACATAATAAATTACAGGTAGAATTAGGATGTTAGCCAGGGGTTGTAAAACAAAAGCTAATAGCCGATAGCTGCCTTCAATCAATGTTAAGAAATTATTATCAAAAAGGTTTTTGTTAATGTCAGGTTCATTAATTCTATTTTTGTCCAAATTGTAACTATGGGCTTAAATTCAATAATGAAGATCTTCATGCCAAAGGATAAAGTATTTTATTCCTTGTTTGAAGAGGTAGCTACTACTGTATACCAGATGGGCAAGTTGTTGAAAGTGGTGGTGGCCGAGCCCGATTTTGATAAAAGAGCAGCCATCATAAGTAAGCTGGAAGACATGGAGCATATTAATGATGATTTTACCCATAAAATTTTTACTGAGTTAGGAAGAAATTTTATAACGCCCTTTGACAGGGAAGATATTCATCACCTTGCTTCCTCACTCGATGATATTGCAGATTACATTTACTCCTCCGCAAAAAAGATTAATTTTTATAAGGTTAATCCCAATGACCAGGGAATTCAAAAGATGGCTGACCTTATCGAACAGGGATCCGAACAAATAAAAAACGCCGTGCATGAACTTCGGAACATGACCAACATGCGTAAAATCACCGATGCGCTAGTAAAGGTCAACAGCATTGAAAACCAGGCAGATGATATTTTCGATTTAAGCATTGACCGGCTTTTTGAAACCGAGCCCGATGCCAAGGAAGTTATCAAAAAAAGAGAGATCTACCAGGTAATGGAGATAGTGACCGACAAGTGCGAAGATGCTGCTAACGTGATCGAATCCATTATTATTAAATATGCCTAACAAGTTTTGCTGATCCTATCCATGACTGTTATAATCAACTGCACATAATGTTGCCGGCTTCAAATTTTTACATTTCACACAAATTTTATGACTTTTCTTGTAATCATCATCATTTTTGCGCTGATTTTTGATTTTATAAATGGTTTTCATGATTCTGCCAACTCTATTGCCACGATTGTTTCTACCAAGGTACTAACGCCGTTTCAGGCCGTTATATGGGCGGCTGTCTTCAATTTCGCGGCCTATTTTATTTCAAAATATATCATTGGCGAGTTTGGCATCAGCAATACAATTGCCAGGTCTGTAAATGAAAATTTTGTGACACAGGAAGTTATTTTCGCCGGGCTCATTGCAGCAATAAGCTGGAACCTGTTAACGTGGTGGTTCGGCATACCTTCGAGTTCATCTCATACCTTGTTAGGCGGGTTTATGGGCGCTGCTATTGCCCATGCCGGCACATTGAGCAAGGATGGTATAGACGTTATCAATTACGCGAAAGTGGTCCCCACCTTTTTATTTATATTTCTTGCACCGGTTATAGGAATGATCATGGCTTTCATTATCACGGTAATTATTGTTAATATCTGTCGCAAAGCGATCCCGCATAAAGCCGATAAGTGGTTCAGGAGGCTACAACTTGTTTCTTCCGCGCTCTTCAGTTTGGGTCATGGAGGAAACGATGCGCAGAAAGTTATGGGAATAATTGCCGTTGCGATGGTTGCTTCAGGTCAGTTGGACGATATTCGTAACGTACCCAGTTGGGTGCCCTTCTCTTGTTTCGCAGCAATTGCCATGGGAACTTTGAGCGGAGGCTGGAAGATTGTGAAGACAATGGGTACCAGGATCACTAAAGTCACCCCACTGGAAGGCGTTGCTGCCGAGTCCGCCGCAGCAATTACATTGTTTATGACAGAGCTCTGGCATATACCAGTAAGTACTACCCATACCATTACCGGTTCGATCATTGGCGTTGGTGCAACCAAAAGATTATCAGCGGTTAGATGGGGCGTTACAGTTAACCTTCTTTGGGCCTGGATCCTCACTATACCTGTGAGTGCTGTGTTGGCGGCAGTGGTGTATTATATTTTAAAGATATTTATTTGATTTTGCCGATATTTTAATCTGGCACCCATAGAATATTGGGTTTTTTTAGCAGGTAAGATCTCCGGGCTCTAACTGAGCTAAAAAATATATAATGAAGAGATAAAAAACACGTTATTTTATCAAATTTTCACGGTTACACGGGTTTTCTCAATTTAGGTTATCGTAATCAATCTGCATTATGGTATCGCCTTTAAGAAACTAGCCCGCTAGCGGTATGAAACATTAACTTATGAAAGGAATTATATTAGCCGGAGGTTCGGGCACTCGTTTACACCCTATAACCTTTGCCATCAGCAAACAGATGATGCCCATTTATGATAAGCCTATGATTTATTACCCGCTTTCAACACTGATGCTTGCGGGAATAAAAGAGATCCTTATTATTTCCACGCCACACGACCTGCCTCTTTTTAAAAAATTGTTCGGAGACGGTAAGCAGTTAGGATTAAGTTTTTCTTACGCAGAACAACCGTTGCCGAACGGCCTTGCCCAGGCATTCGTAATAGGAGCAGACTTTATTGGCACCGACAAAGTAGCTTTGGTTTTAGGCGATAACATATTTTATGGCACCGGTCTCGGTAAAACCCTGGAAACAAATACTAATCCGGATGGCGGTATTGTTTACGCTTATCATGTAAGTGATCCTGAGCGTTACGGTGTAGTGGAATTTGATAAAAACATGAACGCCATTTCTATCGAAGAAAAACCCCAGCAACCAAAAAGTAATTATGCTGTTCCCGGATTATATTTTTATGACAATGAGGTTGTTCAGATAGCAAGAAATCTGCAACCAAGCCCCCGCGGCGAATACGAAATCACAGATGTAAACCGCGAATACCAGAACAGGGGTAAACTGAAAGTATCAATTATGGATCGCGGAACTGCCTGGCTTGACACCGGCACTTTTGATTCCCTGATGCAGGCTTCCCAATTTGTGCAGGTAATTGAACAAAGACAGGGTATTAAAATTGCCTGCATTGAAGAAATTGCCTACCGGAAAGGGTTTATTGACAAGGCGCAAGTGACTGAAATGGCAAAACCCTTAATTAAAAGTGGTTATGGTCAGTACCTGATGGACATAATTAATGAGGACTAATATCTTATTCTTTGATTTACTCCAAATTAAATGTTGTTATCTTTAATATTAGGTGCATTACAAATGAGGTTAGAAAAAATTTCTTACTAAAGGGTATATCAGAACCATCGTTTTAAAAACAGACAAATGAAAAAAATTCTCGTTACGGGCGGATGCGGTTATATTGGTTCGCATACAATCGTTGACCTGGTTGAAAACGGCTTTGAAGTTATTTCAGTTGATAACAATTCGCGGTCTTCCCCGAGAATTCTGGAAGGCGTTGAGAAAATAACTGGCAAAAAAATCAAAAATTACAAGGTAGATCTTTGCAATTTTGATGATACGTTTGCAATTTTCCAGGAGAATGAAGACATATTGGGGATAATTCATTTTGCGGCGTATAAATCAGTGAGTGAATCGGTGGAACAGCCATTAAAGTATTTTGAAAACAACCTTAATTCGCTCATAAACCTGTTGAAATGTGTGCAGGAATTTGATATTCCTTATTTTGTTTTTTCTTCGTCTTGCACAGTATATGGCAACCCGGATAAAATTCCCGTTACTGAATCTACTCCATTCAAGCCTGCAGAATCACCTTATGGCTATACAAAACAGATGGGGGAACAGATAATTAATGAATTTTCTAAGGCTCAGGCCACGCAGTGTGTGTTATTAAGATATTTTAACCCGGTAGGTGCACATCCATCGGCGATCATTGGGGAATTGCCCATTGGCAAACCCGCAAACCTGGTACCTGCAATAACGCAAACCGCTATCGGCAAACTCCCCCAAATGAAAGTGTATGGGGACGATTATCCCACTGCAGATGGCTCATGTGTGAGAGACTATGTTCATGTATGTGATATTGCCCATGCACATACGCTTGCTGTTCAATTTCTTATCGAAAACAAAACCAAGTCCGCGTCAGAAGTCTTCAATCTTGGTACAGGTAATGGGGTTACCGTTCTGCAGGCGATCAAGGCCTTTGAAAAGGTCAGCGGCCTTAACCTCAATTATGTGATTGGTCCGCGCCGACCAGGAGATGTAGTCGCCATCTATGCCAACAACGATTACGCAAAGAACACACTCGGTTGGGATCCCAAATATTCCCTGGAAGAAATGATGGCTTCAGCCTGGAAATGGGAACAACGAATAAAAGCGGATGAAAAATTATACAATACCCAGCAATCTGAACTCAACTGAATCATGCAGTGCTTCTAAATTATTAAGTTTATCATCCTGAATAGACCAATTCCAAAGTTGTACCTTTTTTCTCTGAAATTTATCCAGTCACTGACTACATATATTAATCTATAATCAGAAGGAATTCATGTTAAACGAAATACAAGTTACCGGCCAGAAGGATACGCGCAGCGGATTCGGAGATGGTATACTTGAAGCCGCGCGTAAAAACCCAAACGTTGTTGCATTAACGGCCGACCTTTTAGGTTCTATGAAACTGAACCAGTTTGTAAAAGAGTTCCCTGAACGCTTTATACAATGTGGTATTGCAGAAGCTAATATGATCGGCATTTCTGCGGGCCTGACGATAGGTGGAAAAATTCCTTTCGCAACCAGCTTTGCTAATTTTGCAACCGGCAGGGTCTATGACCAGATCCGACAGTCAGTGGCTTACTCAAATAAAAATGTAAAGATCTGTGCTTCTCACGCCGGACTAACTTTGGGTGAAGATGGCGCCACTCACCAGATACTCGAGGATATTGGGATGATGAAGATGTTGCCAGGAATGACTGTGATCGTTCCTTGCGATTATAATCAAACCAAAGCAGCCACTATGGCCATTGCAGAATACGAAGGACCCGTGTATTTACGTTTTGGCAGACCCGTATGGCCGATTTTTACCGCTGCTGATCAAAAATTTGAGATCGGCAAGGCCCAGGTGTTCTCTGAAGGGACCGATGTGTCGATTTTTGCGTGTGGACATATGGTGTGGAAAGCCATTGAAGCCGGCAGAATACTCGAAACAAAGGGCATTTCTGTTGAAGTTATCAATATCCACACCATCAAACCACTTGATACAGAGGCTATTTTAAATTCCATCCGAAAAACAAAGTGCGCTGTTACGGTGGAAGAACATAATATTATTGGGGGCCTTGGAGATGCCGTGGCACAAGTGGCAGCCGTGAATTTTCCAATCCCGATAGAATATATTGGCACTAAAGACACTTTTGGCGAAAGTGGTCCTCCAATGGAGCTCCTGAAAAAATACGGTCTTGACACGCCTTTCGTGGTGGAAGCGGCGGAGAAAGCAATAGCAAGAAAGGGATAATGCGTTTTTACTAATATACAAACGGTTATAGAGCATACAAGCGCGTCATATTCTCATATGCCGCGCTTTTCATTGTCTAACAACTCGTTACCTCAGATTAGCACAGTTGTTAGTAATACATTATATGAAAGGATAAATTTCCATCCGCTATTAAACCCCGGAAAACAAATACGTTCTATCAATTCTAATAAATAAGACAACAATATGGGTGTCACAACTCAAGACACAGAACTGCTTTACCAGTTTCGTGATCCCTTAACGAAGGATAAGGGTTTCACAGCTATTATAAAAAAGTACCAGGAGAAGTTATACTGGCATATCCGCCGGATTGTTGTTAGCCACGAAGACGCAAATGATGTAATGCAAAACGTTTTCATCAGGGTCTGGAACGGTCTGTTGAATTTCAGGGAAGATGCACAATTATATACCTGGCTGTACCGGATTGCTACTAATGAATGCTTAACCTTTTTGGATCAGCAAAAAAAGAAGTCATCCATCTCAATGAGCGATGTAGAATCAGGACTTAGCAATAAAGTAATTGCGGATCAATTCTTCGATGCTAATAAACTCGAATGGAAGTTACAACTGGCAATTCAGCATCTTCCTGAAAAACAAAGGATTGTTTTTAACCTGCGGTATTTTGATGATATGCCCTATGAAGAAATGAGCCGTGTGCTTGAAACTTCCCAGGGAGCACTGAAAGCCTCTTATCACCATGCCGTGAAAAAAGTTGAAGAATTTATTTTAAGAGAAGAATAAATTCTGTTTACCGAAATTGGAATATTGATGCAAATTTTTAAACTTTAGTTAACAAAACAGGTCTCACTTGTCGATGGCACACTCAAATCAGATATTGATCGAATTAAATCATTTAAGCGCGCTTGTTGCAAACCTCCCAGCGGAAAGCCCTTACCAGGCACCCGATGGATATTTTGACAACTTCGCCGCTGTTCTGATGAGCCTCATACCCGCTATTGAGCAGGAAGAACCGAATTTGCTCGCAGAGATAAAACATATAAATCCATTTGAGTTGCCGGCCAGTTACTTTGATGAATTTGCGAGCGACATTTTAAAACGCATTAAAGCCGAAGAAGCTTCTTCTTCAAGGGAGGAACTGCAGCATTTATCACCTCTCCTGTCGCAGTTAGACAAAAACATTCCTTTTAAGCTGCCGGAGAATTATTTTAAAGAATTTCCTTCAGATATAATGGCTGGCGTAAATGCGGTAGAATTCGTACACCAGGAGCTTGAATCCAGCGCTTCAATAACAAATAACCCAAAGATCAAAAATGCTTACCATCTTCCCGAAGGTTATTTCGATAATCTCGACCAGCATCTGTTAACGTATGTAAAAAAGCAAAAGAAAGCTGCCGTTATTCCTATCAATCCTAATAAAAATATTTCCCGTTATGCCATGGCCGCACTCGTAGCTGGTTTAATTTTTATAGCGGCATTGATTTTCTTCCAGGATAATAATTCCACCAGTTCTGCCGACTCGTTAGCTGATATTGAACAAATCAGTAATGATGAATTGATTAATTACCTGGAAAATATTCCGTCAATACCCATGGAAATGGCTGGTACGGCATCGTATACTATGAAAGAAGAAGATGTAAAAGAATTACTTGCTGACCTTCCGGATGAAGAACTTCAGCAATATTTGGAAACACGTGCCGTATCAAAAGATCTGACATTTAATTAATCTCGTGATGATGACAAGGACTTTATTTACTCTAATTTGTTTTTTAGGATTCGCTCTTGCAGGTCCTTCGCAGAATCTTACACCTAAAGATGGCAGGACCCTGGAAGCCTATAAAATTGCTTATCTCACCCGCAAACTTAACCTCAGTATTGATGAAGCACAAAAGTTCTGGCCGCTTTATAATAAATATGTTGACGAGATCAGGCAGGTAAAAACAAAAAACCGTAACCTGGACGAGGTATCGTTTGAAGAAAGGGTTATAAATATTCGTAAGAAATATAAAACAGAATTTAACCAGGCACTGCCACAAGAAAGAGTAAATCAATTTTTTAAGGAAGACAAAGAGTTTAATAACATCATAAGGCACGAATTACAGGATCGCAAACTAAGGCAAATGCCGCAGCAGAATAAGCGACGGTTTGAATAGCTGTCAGCTGTCAGTTGTGAGGTATGGGGTATGAGGTATGAGGTATGGGTGTCAGCACCCCATCGTATTCTCAAAACGCACAATGTCGTAAATAGGAAGCAGATTTAATAGGCATTCCTCTACTAACACTCACACCCATACCCCATACCCCATACCCCATACCTCATACCTCATACCCCATACCTTATACCTCATGTCTCTAAAAATAAACCGGGGTCTTAACATCATGGTAAAATAAAAAATTCCATTTTTCTTCCTGTCCTTTTTTCCACCATTGTTGACGCAGTTCCATACATTTTTTACCATCGTAGTCGTATTTCGCTACAAAGCGGTTTTTCATTTGTTGCAGTTGAGGAGCATCATCTCCACCAAAGAATACCGTTTCCCCGCCATCTACTATCCAGAAGACCTGGTGAAAAGGACAATGTGCCCCGGTAACTTCATATTTAATGTATCCGTCTAGCACGCCGTTGCCGTCCAGTAGCACCACATTCTGTGCTTCTTTCAAACATTCCAGTTCATCGGTGATGTAAGAAGGGAATCCTTTTTCAAATGCAAAAGCGAGTTCCTGCCTTTGTACGTAATAGGTGGCCTGTGGGAAAGCAAGTTGCTTTTTTGAGCCAGCAGTTGCCGCGTGACTTATTCCCCCTGCATGATCTTTATGAAGATGACTCATAAGAACTTTTGTTACTTCCCTGGGATTAATACCATGTTCCATGAGGTTTGCATGAAGCTGAAAGGCGCCATTTTTTTCAAATCCAAGGCCTGCGTCCAATAACAGAACATCTTCTGAAGTAATAACCACAAATGGCTGAGCCTCAACCAGTAAGCTTCCGACTGGTCGGTTCTGAAGATCATCAGCACCCGGGTCAAAGGGAATAAAAAGTTTAGATTTGTCTATGGTAAAAGATCCTTCTGAAAGTGGTATTATTTTCATAAGAAATAGCCGGCTTTTAAATGTAAAATAAGCATGATCCTACCTAAGCACCATCTGCCTGTCTGCATCTAAACGGATTAGTATGAAAAGCAAGATGGTGAAACTCAGCAGCGAGGTTCCTCCATAACTTATAAAGGGAAGGGGGATGCCGATCACCGGCGCAAGGCCGATTGTCATACAGACATTTATCGCGATATGAAGGAACATAATACTCGCAACACCGTAAGCATAACACCTGCTGAAAACACTTCGCTGTCGCTCCGCTATAAAGATAATCCTCATCAATAATATAAAATAAATAGCCATCAGGAAAACGCTGCCAACAAATCCAAAACCCTCCCCGATTGTACAGAATATGAAATCTGTTTGCTGCTCAGGCACAAAATTATACCTTGTTTGTGTGCCGCTTAACAGGCCCTTTCCTAATACACCACCACTGCCAATGGCAATTTTACTTTGTTTTACATTATAACCCGCATCATCCTTTTTACTGCGTTTGCTATTCTGTTCAATTTCGAGCGCGGCGGCTTCATCTTTGGGTACGTAATCCTTGCCGATCAACACATAAATACGTTTTACCTGGTAAGGCCTGAACACATGATCGAAAACGAAAGGAACCGCAAAACGTTGTACGCCCACACACACTGCCCAGATTGTAACAATGTAAAAGAGTATCTGCCTGCTTCTCCTGATTTGTCTCTTCATAAAAAAAATAGTCAGCACTGCAATTAAGGTCAGGATAACTGCAAGCACATTCGGCTCAACCAGTAAGGTTGCAACTACAAGCACCGCAAGTGAAAAGCCTACAATCAGGATGGCGGCAGGTAAACCTTCTCTAAACATCACCAGGAAAAAGGAAAAGTACACCAGTGCCAGGCCTGTTTCGTGCTGCATAACAGCAAGTATTGCCGGTACGATGGCAATTGCTGTAGCAATTAACTGGGATCGGGTTTTGTGAAAATTGGTTTCAACCCTGGATAAATACTTCGCCAGCGCCAGGTTTACGAAAACCTTGCACAACTCAGCGGGCTGCAGGTTGAAACTGCCAAAACGTATAATTGAGTTAGTGCCTTTTATCGAAGTATGAAAAGGAAAAACAAGTAAAAGGAGTAATATCCCGAAAGCGTACCAAAGATTCGCGGTTGCCGTAAAAAACTTACTATCGATCAACAAGATAAAAGTTGCCAGGATGCCTGAAATGCCGAAGTATAATAGCTGTTTACTGTATTCTGTTTTAAATGATAAAAAGCTCTGGGCCACGTTCTCACCCTCACGGTAAGATGCGGCAAAAATGCTGATAATTCCGATGCTTACCAGAATAATGTATATCCATATCAGTAGCCAGTCAATACCTTTTGATATAGAAGTGTTTTGTTCCATTTAAATGAGGGAAGTTTTCTGCTTTTGTTGTAAAAGATCTTTTGGTTTGTCAGCAGGGCTAAATGCCTGGCGGGTATTCTGGGGCGTCACTGGAGGTGGCGTTGGCTTTGGAGCGTTCCTCCTGAGGTATTTTCTTATGTAGTTGCTATCTTTAGTAAGCTCAAACCATTTTTGGGCGCGGATAGAATCCTGCCGGTATTGCATTCTTGGAAGGTAGCTGGGCATCAGGTTTGCTTTGGAAATCCGATCCACTTCTTTTAGCCGCTCTGTTCTCAATGTGTCATTCAGGTATTTTTCCATTACGAGCGATGCGATCGGCCCGGCCCAGGTAGCACCAAAACCTCCGTTCTGCACAACTACAGCCACAACGATCCGTGGGTTCTCCCTGGGTGCAAAACACACAAACATAGAGTGATCTTTCAAATCAACCTTTTTGCCTTCCAAAAACAGAGAATTCTGAGCAGTACCAGTTTTGCCACACACTTTGATTCCCGGTAGCCTGGCAACACGGCCGGTACCATTGTCAACTACATCCTGCATGCCGCTGATAACCGTTTCGAAATCCTCATCAGAAATATGACTTACTACTGAATGTTTTTTCCGGAATCGGTTCAAAAGGGTGTCTTTTTCAGTTTCACCGTCGATCTCTTTGATGAAATGGGGCACATAGTAGTAACCTTTATTGGCTACTATGCTTATAGAGTTCGCCATTTGTAGCGGCGTAACAAGCATCTTGTCCTGGCCGATGCCCAGAGTAACCATGGTGCAAGAGCTCCAGGAATTACGATATTCTTTGTTGTAAGATGACGTGTCTGGTATATTACCGCCGTCTTCGCTCGGCAGATCTACTCCCAGCCTGTGGCCCAGGCCGAAAGCATTTAGATATTCCTTCCATTTTTGAAGCCCAATGCGTGAATCGTTATAAGCAGGGTTGTCCACGGTCAAACGAAAAGTATTGGAAAAGAAAGAATTACACGACCAGGCGATCGCCAGGCGGAGACTGGCAGCATGTCCTGCCCAGTGTTCAGTGCAACCCACGGGTTTGCGACAGCCATAATACGCCCCGGAACAGGCTATGCTGCTCTTGGGGGTAATAACTCCTTCATCCAAACCAATTAATGCTCCAATGGGCTTGTACGTTGAGCCCGGCGGATATTGACCCTTGATCGCACGATTGTACAATGGACTACTTACATCTAAAAGCAGGCGTGAAAGATTTTTGTGTTTGAAGGAGCCGGTAAGGTCGTTCGGATTAAAACCCGGACCGGAAGCCATTGCGATAATCCCTCCCGTTTTTGGCTCAAGCGCTACCACTGCACCCACTTTTCCATTTAACAACTTTTCGGCCAGTTGCTGTACTTCCACATCCAGGTAGCTCCTCATGTTTCTTCCTGCAACCGCAATGGTGTCATACTCCCCTTTCCTCCACGGGCCCTGGATGCGGTTTTTATTGTCTTTAATTAGAAACTGCATTCCCCGCTGCCCCATTAATACCCTTTCATAGTAGAATTCGAGTCCGGACCGGCCTGCATAATCCCCTAATTGGTAAAATCCATTGCTGCTTTTAATAGTTGCCGGATTTACTTCGTCAACATAACCAAGAATATGACCCGCAGCATTAAATGGATAAACTCTTACCGGTCTTTCAACAAGCGTGAACCCCGGGAATTTATAAATATTCTCTTCAAGTTTTGCCTGCTTATTGGGCGGTAAAAGATCCTCGAATACGGAAGGTCGAACAGGTCCGTTTTTGAAGCGCGCATCGTTGATACGCTTCCTGAATTCCGCCGTGTCAATTTCTAATAAATTACAAAGCGAAAAGGTATCAATATTCTTAACCTGAGATGGCGTTACTGTTAGATCGTACATAACCGTATTATCTAATATCGCCTTGCCTGTGCGATCGAATATAATACCACGGTTGGGATAGATCCGTTTTGGATAAACTGCATTGTCCATCGCAAGCTGTTGGTACTTTCCTGAAATAATCTGGAGGTTGAATAGTTGGGCGACAATAATGAGAAAAACACCGATAAAAATGAGCCGGATTATATTGCTTCTGGATTGATTAAAAACAGACATTGTCTGGTATAAGATTTAAGTACAAATTTGTTATTATGATACCGGCACCTGGCCGCATTACTGGCATAAGAAATGTGATGATGGTGAAGAATAGTAATCTTCCATCACATATTCTGTTCGTTGGTCATTAAGTTACAATGAAAGAATGAAATAAAAACAGAATTATCGAATCTTTAAAGTTTTTATAAAGCCTGATGGCAGATCAGCCTGCTTCTTGTAACCAATACAGGCAGGCGTTTACCATCAAAACGATTATTTTATCAGGCTGTATTTGTTCTGAATTTTTCTTTCCTGAACACCAGCAATTCGGTAACAAGTATCAAAAGTAAGCTAACCCCGGTTGTGGCTGTTACTTTGCCCATAAAATATAAAAAGGTTCCGAACTGAAGCCATTCCAGCAAAACAAGGTAACTGTGATGTAATAGCGTTAACACCACTACATAAGTTGCATAAGGAGCCCATCCCATACTTACAATGGAGGGCGAAGCATAGTTCTGATCTGCCCCTTCCTGTGAGATAAGGATGTTAATCAGGAACGGACGAACATATGCTATCAATACGCAGGGCGCGGCATGCAGACCGGGAGTATGTAGAAAATAATCAAGGGTAAGACCGAAAAGAAAAGCCAGGCCCATCAATGAAAACCGCGACATTTTAAAAGGGAGCCATAAAATATATAGGAAATATAAGTAGGGTGTTATAAACCTGTGCAGACTGGGTATTTTGTGCAATACGAAAACCTGAACCAGTATAAATAAAGCAAAACGGATAATATTTTTCACCAGGCTACTCATGTTCTTTTTTTATGGTTTGTTCCAGTTTAAAAAGTTCCGCTTTTTGCAAGTCATCTATAACGTCTACATATTGAATAGTCAAAAAGTTTGTAGCTGTTTTCAATTTGATAATGTAGAAATTAGAACTGTTATCCGCAATAACCCGATCAATTGTACCTACGAGGATATTGGGTGGATAGATGGATGACAACTCACTGGTTAGAACACTGTCTCCCCTTTTAATTACAACACTTTTTGGAATGTCACGCATTTGTATATAAGAAGTACTTACACCATCCCAGTCAATTGTGCCGTTTTCGCCCGTTTTTTTCAATTTAGCTTTAACTTTAAACTGCCTGCTTAAGGCGCTCATCACCGTAGCATAGTTATCACTTACCTCAACTACTCTTCCTACAATGCCGAGCGGGCCGATAACGCCCATGTCTTTGCGGATTCCCTGATTTGCTCCGCGATGGATATCCAGGTAATTAGTTTGCGCGCTCACAAAGCTGCCCACAACTTTCGCAGGGTAGTAAATGTATCTCTGATATTTTAGAATGGAATCTATCCGGATGGAATCAACTACGATCCGACGAGAAGTGTCGGCTGTTTCATAATTGCTTCTCAACAAACTACGCAGGTGCACATTTTCCCTAACCAGCTCTTCGTTTGTGTCTTTAAGCCTGAAATAGTATTCTACGTTATTGTACTTTGCATTAATCTTACCGACCACCTCACCGGCGATGCCATTAAACACCGCTTCGTGAAACTGATTGTAGCGAAAAAGGAAGGTCAGTGCAACTATCTGCAACACCAGGAAAAAGAGAAAGTTGAAGTATCTCCTAATGAAGAGAAAAACGTTACGCATAAGCGCCTTGCCATCGTTCCGGAGGCTGCCGGAAAGACGAATTTTGAAAGTGAATAAATAAAAAACGCTCTATAATCGATACTAGATGATAAACGGGCAAACTGCACGTTAAACAATCATCTTAACTTATCTCATTACAAAAGGGTACCGGTCGTAGTGTTTTAAAGCCAAGCCTGTTCCTCTCACAACACTTTTCAGTGGATCATCGGCAATATGAACAGGCAACTTAATTTTTTGAGCCAGGCGCTGATCTAACCCGCGTAATAAAGCGCCACCGCCTGTGAGGTATAAACCCCTGCGATAGATGTCGGAAGCCAACTCCGGGGGCGTAGTTTCCAGTGCTTTAAGGATCGCTTCTTCAATTTTGAAGATCGATTTATCCAATGCTTCGGCTATCTCCTGGTAGCTTACCATAATCTGTTTAGGGATTCCTGTCACCAGGTCACGACCGTTTACCGGAAGGTCATCTGGCGGATTTTCGAGGTCTTTCATAGCAGCCCCGATTTGAATTTTTATCTGTTCCGCCGTACGCTCCCCGATCAAAAGACTGTGATACCGGCGAAGAGCCTCCATGATGTCGGCTGTAAATTCATCCCCTGCGATACGAATGGACTGGTCACAGACTATTCCGGCAAGCGCTATTACGGTAATGCCAGTTGTGCCACCCCCGATGTCTATGATCATATTTCCCACCGGTTCCTCAACGTCTATACCTATACCGAGGGCTGCCGCCATCGGCTCATGTATCAGGTAAACTTCTTTGGCACCGGCCTGCTCTGCACTATCACGAACCGCTCGTTTTTCCACTTCTGTAATAGAAGAAGGAATACAGATCATCATTCTCCAGCTTGGCGGGAACAATGGCTTTTTAGGATAGATCATCTTGATCATTTCCCGTATCATTAATTCAGCAGCGTTAAAATCAGCGATTACACCATCTTTTAGTGGACGCACCGTGCGAATGCTTTCGTGCGTTTTCTCATGCATCATCAGGGCTCTTTTGCCAACAGCGAGGACGGTTTTAGGATTGTTCCGGTCTAAAGCAACAATTGAAGGTTCATTCACCACAATTTCATCATTATGTATAATTAGGGTATTTGCAGTACCCAGATCCATAGCTATTTCTTGCGTAAAAAAATTAAAAAGGCCCATTAGTGAGAATCTGATTTATAAGTCATTTAGAATGCCAGCAAAATTGATGCAAATAATTCGAATTAACAAAGGCAATACGTTGATTTGAAAGGTTTTTTTGAACCATTATAAATACCAGAGGCGATTTAACAGTTTAATATAACGGCTATATTAGTACATGTGGAAATTTATGCTTACAATCAGAACAGAACTCCCTCAGAGCAAATAAGACAGATACCTAATCCGATCAACAATACTGCGTTTTCAATGAATAAAATAGTATATGGATAACCGTTAGTTCTTTTCCGATGTTTGCAGACAAATAATGTTTATTTACTCATAGATCTTTTCAACCGCAAGGAGTATGCGAAGAGGAAGCACAAAGGAGCGCAAAGACATTGACTTATCATTCAAATTCGTATCCAATATCATTGCGGTAGTACATATCCTGAAATTGAATTTGCGCTAACCTCTTTTTAGATTTTTTTACGGCAACCGGGATTGAATCTGCTAGCGAGGTAACACATAACACCCTACCGCCATTTGTAACTATTTCATGTTCTTTCGAAACTGTAGCCGCTTGAAAAACAAGAGAATCAGTGGTATCAGCAGTTTCCAACCCATGAATTTCATACCCTTTCTCAAAATTACCCGGATAGCCGCCGCTCACAGCGACAACAGTACAGGCGGTTCTTTCATCTGTTTCAATAGTTATACCACCCAAACCATTATTTGAAGCAGCAATGAAGAGCTCCACCAGGTCGTTTTTCAGGCGGGGTATCACCACTTCTGTTTCCGGATCTCCCAACCGGCAATTATATTCGATACAATAAGGCTCGCCGTTTACTTTTATCAAACCAAAAAAAATGAAGCCGATGTAGGAAATGCCTTCTTTTTCAATACCGGCTATCGTTGGCCGAATGATATTTGCCTCAACTTTATCCAGGAATTGTTTGTTTGCGAAAGGTACAGGGCTTACGGCGCCCATGCCACCGGTGTTCAGTCCGGTATCGCCTTCCCCAATTCTTTTGTAGTCCTTGGCTTCGGGTAATATCACGTAATTTTTCCCATCTGTAAGTACAAACACGCTTAGTTCTATTCCATCTAAAAATGATTCCATAACCACTTTTCTGCCGGCATCACCAAATTTGCTTTTCTGTATCATCAGTTCATACTCAGCCATTGCCTCAACGGGATTATTACAAATTAATACTCCTTTTCCGGCAGCCAGGCCGTCAGCCTTTAAAACGATCGGCATAGTATGTTGCTGGATATAGTGAACGCCATCCAGATAACTACCTGCATCAAACTCACCGTATGAAGCGGTAGGAATATTGTGACGCATCATAAAAGACTTTGCAAATGACTTGCTTCCTTCAAGTTGGGCACCAACCTGTGAAGGGCCAATTACAGGAATTTTTTTCAGCAGTTCATCAGCAAGAAAAAAGTCCACAATACCTTTTACCAGCGGCTCTTCGGGCCCCACCACCACCATATTTATTTCTTCCCGAAGGCACAAATTTTTAAATCCCTCGAAGTCGGTAAGTTTCAGATCTACGTTAGTGCCGTGTTTGGCAGTGCCTGCATTTCCAGGAGCGATGAATAACTTAGAACATAGTTCACTTTGCGTCATTTTCCAGGCAAGTGCGTGTTCACGGCCGCCGGAACCTAGTAGAAGGATTTTCATGATAGTCAGTTTGAATCTAATTCATGCGAATTAAGCATTAAATTTTCATAATGGGTGAACAAAAAAAATTACCATCTCTGCCAGGATATTACCAATAACCTTTATTTACCGGCATTTAAATATTGCTAACTAAATATCACTATTTTGAGTTTGAATTACAACCAATACCAAACAACGCTTTATGGCAGAATTAATCCTTAAGAAAAAGGGGCATCCCAAGGGGCTCTATGTCCTTTTTGCAACAGAAATGTGGGAACGGTTTAATTATTATGGAATGCGGGCCATCCTCATATATTTCATGACAGATGCGCTGATGTTCAATAAACCGTTCGCCTCCATGTTATATGGTGGTTATACCGGACTGGTTTACCTGACCCCGCTGGTGGGTGGTTATATAGCAGACAGGTATTGGGGTAACAGGCAGTCGATCATCATTGGAGGTTTGATAATGGCCCTGGCAGAATTGGTACTCTTTGCCTGTTCATCGGTGTACAGATCCGCGCCGGATATGTCTGCCTGGCTGTTTTATATTGGCTTGGGTATTATGATTATCGGTAATGGATTTTTCAAGCCTAATATCTCTTCAATGGTAGGACAGTTGTATCCGCCAAGAGACAAAAGAACAGATGCAGCATACACGATATTTTACATGGGCATTAATGTGGGGGGCATGCTCGGCCCCTTTGTGTGCGGGCTCGTGGGAAACACAAAAAATCCAGATGATTTTAAATGGGCTTTTCTTGCCGGGGCAATAGGTATGTTGCTGAGCGTTATTACTTTCCAGTTACTTAAAAATAAATATGTAGTTAGTTACGAAGGAAAGGAAGTGGGCGGAATACCGGAAAGCATGGCTTCTTCAAAACATTTTCTTGCCAAACCGCTGTCCTTTAAGGTGTTTGTGAGCATGATCATCTATGCTGCTATCGCTATAGGTTTATTATATATTCATGGGCAGCGATTTTTTGACATTTCGTACTTATTGCTGGCCGCACTTGTTGCCATTCTGTTTATCATTTTTTCAGATAAAAGTCTTACCAGGACTGAGATCCGCGGCATTGTTGTAATATTTGTTGTGTCCTTTTTTGTTGTTTTCTTCTGGAGTGCTTTTGAACAGGCAGGAGCATCGCTTTCTTTCTTTGCTGCCGAACAAACACAGTTGCATGTAAATTCTATCAACTTTGACGTACCGCCTTCCTGGTTCCAGTCGCTTAACTCTATTTTCGTAGTTCTTTTCGCACCGGTATTTGCATGGTTGTGGATTAAATTAGGCAAGCGCGACCTGGAGCCAAGCTCTCCTACCAAAATGGCGGTTGGCCTGTTTTTGCTCGCAATTGGTTACCTGTGGATAGCATACGGCGTCAAAGGCCTGCAGCCAGGAGTTAAAGTAAGTATGATCTGGTTAACTGGTATGTACGCGCTACATAGTTGGGGGGAACTATGCCTGTCGCCAATCGGGCTCTCGCTGGTAAATAAACTGGCTCCACTGAGGTTCGCGTCCTTGTTGATGGCTGTTTGGTTTATGGCAAATGCTGCCGCTAATGTGTTTGCCGGTAAACTTAGTGCACTCTACCCCCCTGGCATTGCAGAAGTACAAAAGGCTTCTGCAGCTGGTATAGATCTCCAAAAAATATTAAATAACAGGTCCGCTGCCAGTGCCAGCGACATCGCTAAACTAAATCAACTTGAAATACCTTATGAGTTTAGGTCATTCCTTGGTTTCGAACTAGTAAACCTGTACGACTTTTTTATGATGTTTGTGATTATGGCTGGGATAGCTGCACTTATCCTGTTTGTTCTTACACGCTGGTTGCATAAATTAATGCATAACCCGGAAACTGAGATCCAATAGATAGAATTAAAACATTACAACGTTGATAATTGCAGAGCAGTATTAATTATTTTTAAATGGCACCACCATCTCAAAAGCAGGGATATTAACTTCAAATGTTTTCTTGTTGGTAATATTTTCCATCAGGTAAGTACCATGCATTTTGCCCATTTCCGTGCGGAGGTTACAGCCGCTTACATACTGATACTTTTCACCGGGATTTAATACGGGCTGAACTCCTACCACCCCTTCACCTTCGACTTCGCGGTTCTGACCGTTGCTGTCGAAAATATGCCAGTGACGCCGATGTAACTTAACAGGAAAGCTGTTCCTATTTTCGATGGTGATACGGTATGCAAACATAAATTCACCAGACATCGGGTTTGAATAATCTGGTTGGTAAAAGGTTTCGACACTTACTTCAATGCCTTCCGAAATTTTTGATGCCATTATGATTCAATTAAATTTGCTAAATGTCGAGTACGTTAATCGTCTTGCTTTTCCTGGCGGTTCCTCACATATTAAATACTTACAGGCTTATTTTCCTTGAAATTAATCAAAATTAGATGCCTGCTGCCAGCTTTATGGTAGTTTTAATAAAACTATTGATTTTCAAACCTAATTTTGACGCATTGCTTGTTGGCTACCTGCTTATTCCTTGAAATTTGCCCTTGTAAGATTTACCGGACTTTGATAGGGTGTTCAGCATGCTTGGAATCTCAATTATAGTAACGTAAATACTCAATAAATTAATATATATGAAAATAGCTGTTGCGAACGGAGATGGGATCGGGCCCGAAATTATGAAGGCGGTACTTGAGATATTTGAAGCAAACCAGGCACCCCTCGAATACGAATTCGTTGATATGGGGAAATGGGTTTTTGATAAAGGTTTTTCAAATGGCATGACACCTAAGGCCCAGCAAATTATCGAGACGCATGGCATCTTGTTTAAGGGGCCAATGGAAACGCCCAAAGGCAAAGGAGTTAAAAGCATCAATGTAACGGCGCGTAAAACCTGGAACACTTATGCCAACAAGAGAGTGTTTCAAACGCTGCATGGTGTAAACACCTTGTTTTCAAATGCTGGTATACTAATCGACATAACGGTTGTGCGGGAAAACATTGAAGACACTTATGGCGGAATTGAACATATGCTTACTCATGACGTTGCGCTGAGCCGCAGGTTTATAACCAGGCCTGGAAGTTTACAGCTTATCAAGTACGCGTTTGAAATGGCGAAAAAGAAAGGCACCCGGCGAATAACCTGCGTTCACAAAGCTAACATCATGAAACTAACCGATGGGCTTTTTCTTGAGTGCTTCCAGGAAGTAGCAAAGGATTACCCCGAACTGCATTCGGATGATATAATTGTAGATGACCTGGCGATGAAACTTGTAGTTCGGCCCAATGAATTTGACGTACTGGTATTAACTAACCTGCAGGGAGACATCATCTCTGATCTATGTGCCGGACTGGTTGGTGGTTTAGGCTTCGCTCCGAGTGCAAATATCGGCGATCATATTTCTATCTTTGAGGCAGTTCATGGAACTGCACCGGATATTGCAGGCAGAAACATTGCAAATCCTACAGCATTATTGCTTAGTGGTATTTCCATGCTTCGCCACCTTGGTTATATGCAAAATGCTGCGGTAATTGAAAACGCCTTATTATTTACATTAGAAAGCGGCGTTCACACCGGTGATTTCGGAGATAAAAACATTCCTCCCGTTAATACCACCCAGTTTGCTGAAGCTATTATAAGCAATTTCGGTAAAGTACCGGAAACAGGCGGCAAGCCGCTGCTACCAAACCTCGATGTTACACCGACATTCTTCAAGCTTAAACAAAACGCCATGATGGAATCGGTTGAGATAGGTACGGAAAAAATCATGGGCGCCGACTTCTTTATTGAAAGTAATGAGCAACCAATGGCCATCGCCCATAAGTGCCTGCGGCATGCCGGAATAAAATTTAAGCTGGTCAACATCAGTAACCGCGGCACCCAGGTATGGCCAACGGGTTCTGTATATACCAATCTTGTTAACCAGTATAATGTCCGCTTTGAAAGTCTTGATGATATTCCTTTAAACCAGAATGATGTTTCCGGTTTGTATGTTAGCTTAAGCGGGGATTTTAAGATCTGCTCTTCTGAATTGTTATTGATGTGGGGAGATAAAAAAGCGTATAGCCTGGCACAAGGGCAATAAGCTGTCTGCTATCAGCTATCA
>JBBPYM010000323.1:0-5614 GCA_038199905.1 Chitinophagales bacterium
CGGAATCGTTCTTTTCATACTGTAAATTTAGCGTATGCGGCAAAGATAACGTCTCTGGCAGTAAGTTAATGGTAGGAGGAATTGTGCGGTTTGGTTGGAGGTGGAGCTTTTGTTTCTACACACCTGCCAGGGGAGACCAAAACGGGGCTGTCCTTCATTACAGAGGAACATCTGATGAGCTTAGGCATGAATATATGCAGTGTTTTTATGGTCAGCATTCCACGTTCCAGCGGAACGTCAGGTGGGTAGAAAAAACCCCGCATTGGTCTCCGTTCCAGCGAAACAGAAGAAGTGACCCGGGACATATGTGTAGATCCTGATTGAAAAAAAACAATTTTGACATAATTGTCTTACTTGACATCACCCTACTTTGGGCCGAGGGTGACTAAAAAGGTGACAAAAAGTCTAGAGGTTAGCACCATATCTCCTCCAATGGAGGGGACGTTTCACCCATGGGGCGGAACTTTGCCTGGGACAAAACAAAAAGTCCATTAACATTTATCCACCTGCAAAATGGGTTACAAATGGATCATAATCAGTAATATTGCTGATCCATAATGATTTTATAAAGCTATACTTAAGCCAATGAAAAGTGTTTTATTAAGCTGCCGGCTTATTGCCCTGTCAGTATTGTTATTAGTACTTAGCGGCGCTGTTTCAGCAAAGGGGCCGAAACGACTACTGGTGTTTAGTAAAACAGCCAAATTCAGGCACCATGCAGGTATTGCAGCGGGGAAGAAATCAATCATGCTGCTTGGAAAGGACAACAAATTTGAAGTAGACACAACCGAAAACGCGCAGGCATTCACCCCTGAAAATTTAAAGAAATATGCTGCAGTGGTTTTCTTAAGCACCACAGGGGATATATTAAACGATGCCCAGCAGGCGGCTTTTGAACAGTACATCAAATCGGGTGGTGGTTTTATGGGTATCCATGCTGCCACAGACACCGAATACGACTGGCCATGGTACGGCGAACTGGTGGGCGCCTATTTTGGCAGTCACCCTGCTCAACAGGAAGCGATATTTAATGTTGTTGACCAGGACCACCTGGCCACACGTCACCTGCCGAAAGTCTGGAAAAGAAAAGATGAGCTATATAATTTTAAGTGGATCGCGGAAGGTTTACATATCCTGATCAAGATTGATGAAAGCAGTTATACGGGCGGAAAAAATGGTGATTATCACCCGATGAGCTGGTACCATAACTACCAGGGAGGGCGTTCCTTCTATACCGAAATGGGTCATGATAATAAATCGTTTGAAGAACCGCTATATCTACAACACATCCTTGGTGGAATTCAGTATGCGATGGGTATGAAACCCAATGCAAAAGTAAAATCCTAACCATTTTCTATCAATTATTATAATCCGCACGTTGTGAAAAATAAATTAGTTGTTACGTCCCTTGTTATTGTATCAAGCCTTGTATATACCTGTACTGTGCCGAAGAAAGCCGCCACAGATAATGTTACTGCAACGCAGGCAAAACCGGTTTTTAATCCCACGCCTTCAGGAGTTTACCTTTCCCCGGAGGAAAGCATGAAAACAATGCATATTGCCAGGGGTTACCACCTGGAGCTTGTCGCGAGCGAACCCATGATAAAAGAACCGGTGGCAATAGCGTGGGATGGCAATGCGCGCATGTATGTAGCCGAGATGCTAACATATATGCAGGATGCGGACGCTACCGGTGAGCAACAACCGAAAAGCAGGATCCTGTTATTGGAAGATACAGACAATGACGGCAAAATGGATAAAAGCACCGTTTTTATCGACAGCCTTTTATTGCCAAGAATGATACAGTGTGTAAACCACGAGCTGCTTGTAAATGAAACGAACACTATTACAATAAACAGTTACACTGACACTAACGGTGATGGCAGGGCCGATACAAAAAAGATCGTTTATGAGAATGCAAAGTACAATGTGAACGACGCTAATATGGAACACCAGCGCAGCGGCCTTGACTGGAACCTGGACAACTGGATGTACATGACTTATGAACCTGTGCGTTTTCGTTATACCAATGGCAAAATGCAGGTTGATACTATACCAAGCGGAGCGGGTAGCGGCCAGTGGGGACTAACACACGACAATTACGGCCGACTGTTTTATTCAAGCGCGGGTGGTGAAACCCCGGCACTTGGTTTCCAGATAAACCCGATGTACGGCAAACTGGATTTCCCGGATCAGTTCAGCGCGGAGTTCCAGGAGGTATGGCCTATCATTGCCACACCCGACGTGCAGGGAGGTAATATGCGCTTGCGCCCCAATAACACCCTTAACCATTTTACAGCCTGCTGCGGACAATCCATCTACAGAGGCGACCAGCTTCCACAGGATCTTGTAGGGGATTATATTTTATGCGAACCAGTTGCCAGGATTATACGACGCGCAAAAGTGATCGACCTAAAAGGGAAAATCGTAATGCAGAACAATTACTATCGCTCCGAGTTTCTGTCTTCTTCAGACATGAACTTCCGGCCTGTGAACAGCGCAACCGGGCCAGACGGCAACTTGTACATCGTGGATATGCATCGGGGTATCATTCAGCAGGGTAACTGGACGAGGCCCGGCTCCTTTCTCCGTAATAAGGTCGACAGCCTCGGGCTCGCCAAAAATATAGGTCACGGACGCATCTACCGCGTTGTTAACGACGCGTTTAAAAGGGGTCCAAAACCAAATATGTTAAATGAGCCAACCACAACTCTAGTGAACTACCTTGGTCACCCTAATGGTTGGTGGCGCGATAACGCCCAGAAACTCATCATCGTTCGTGGTGACAGATCTGTGATTCCGGCTTTAAAAGCAATGGCCATGGGCAAACAGGCAGGTTCTGCCGATGATAGTGGGCACCTGGCAAGGATCCACGCACTTTGGACACTCGAAGGACTGGAAGCAATTGATAAAGAGGTTTTATCAAGCGCGCTAACAGATGCAAATGCGCAGGTAAGAAAAACAGCCGTTTGGATAAGTGAATCTTATGTAAAACAAAATGATGCACAGATAATCGATAAACTGGCGACATTAAAATCCGACGTGAGTTACGATGTGCGTGTTCAGTTGTTGTTATCACTCAACAGGAGCAAGTCAGAGAAGGCGAAAGCTGTGTATGCTGATATGGTAGCTCAGAACCAGGCCAGTGAAATGATCGTTGCCACAAAAAAAGCCATCGATAAAAATGAAGACGTCAAGATGTTTGGCAGCAGGCTCGGCAATATGCCCGCGACCGACAGAACAGCCATTTTGAATGGAGCAGCAATTTTCAAATCACTTTGCGCCACCTGTCATGGTGCCGATGGAAAAGGAATTGCTATCGGTGGGGCAGGACCTACCGCGCCACCCTTAGTAGGCTCAAAAGCTGTAAACTATGCAAATAAGAATATGCCCATTCGAATACTACTGCATGGTTTAACCGGACCAATAGAAGGTAAATCCTATCCCAGCGTAATGCCGTCCATGGCTGCCAACGGTGACGACTGGATCGCTTCCGTGGTAAGTTATATCCGGTATGAGCTGGGTTCAACCGCACGCAACAGGGGAGTTTCTCCGGTAGTAAAACCGGAAGAAGTAAAAAAGATTCGTGATGAAAATGCAGGTAGAATAACTGCCTGGACAAGTGCGGAACTGGAAGAAAAAAGCCGCCAGGAAATGCCGTCGCAGAGTACAAGATAACATTGTTGCCACTAAGTCACTAAGGCACGAAGTAACACAAAGAATGTCTTTGTTATTTCGTGCCTTAGTAATTTGATGGCAGCATATAATATAACCAATATGAATGAGCTAAATTACTGGTACCAATTGCGCAACACAGATCAACTGGATTCACCAGCACTATTGATATACCTGGATAGGGTAAAAGAAAACATCAGCACATTAATCAGCATGGTAGATGATGTGACACGGTTGCGCCCGCATATTAAAACGCATAAATCAAAAGAAGCGATCCTGCTGTGCATGGAAGCAGGTATTTTAAAATTTAAGTGCGCCACTATCGCTGAAGCGGAATTATTAGGTATCTGTAAAGCACCGGATATTTTACTAGCCTACCAGCCGGCAGGCCCTAAACTGGGGCGCCTGGTCAGTATCATTAAAAATTATCCTGCTTCGCATTATTCCTGTTTAACGGATAATATTTTATCAGCAACACGGATCTCGGAAATGGCTGTTGCCAATGGCCTCTTAATTCCGGTTTTCATAGACCTGAATGTAGGAATGAACAGAACCGGTATCAAACCCGGACAGGCAGCCATAAACTTATACAGGCAATGTTCCGCCCTGCCAGGGATACAACTACGAGGATTGCATGCTTACGATGGGCATATCCATGACAAAGATTACTTGCAACGGGAACGAACAACCGAAGAGGCCTTTGCACCGGTTAGAAAAATGAAACAGCTTTTGGAAGAAGAGGGCCACAGGGTGCCGGTGATTGTTGCAGGCGGCTCGCCAAGCTTCCCGATCCATGCAAAAAATACAGAGATCGAATGCAGTCCTGGTACGTTTATTTTCTGGGATAAAGGATACCTGGACTCGTTACCTGAACAGCAATTTCTACCCGCGGCGCTAGTGCTTACGCGTGTAATATCACTCCCCGGCGACACCACGCTTTGTCTTGACCTTGGACACAAATCTATTGCTGCCGAAAATACCCTGCAGCAGCGTGTGCATTTTCTAAATGCCCCTGAGCTTGTATTTATAAGCCAGAGCGAAGAGCACCTGGTCGTTGACGCAGGCATCGGTCACACCTGGAAGATAGGGGACCTTTTGTATGGAATGCCTATACATGTCTGTCCAACAATTGCGTTGTACGATTCCGCGAACACTATTGAGAACGGAACTGTGTCTGGGTCGTGGAAGATTGCTGCCAGGGAGAGGTCAATTAATTTCTGAGTTTTTCTTACCACCCAAATACTCAGCGTGTATACAGCCTGGAGCCCCTTTCAATTAACATATACATTTTGCGGTTGATGTCTAAAGACACAATAAATGCAGAGTTTCCATCGTTGGGAATAGAATCCCGGTAAGAGACAAAATCTCAAATTAAAAAATGCCGGATTTGGCACAGGTTGGGTGTTGTTTCTTATGTCAACTACTAATTTTCAGTTAGCTACCAACTTTTTTCGTACCGGGTTCCCTTAACTTATTTCTGGCACAAGGGTTGCCATTATAGTCATGTAGTCTTCATAGGATAGGAAAAGCCTCCGGTTTTAACAATCGGGGGCTTTTTTAATTGGTAGGTTATAAAGCTGGCGGCAAGAGCATTTTGACACCGTAATCTTACTTTCCCTTAAACGGCGTAGCCATTCAGTAAATTTAAAAATGTTTCTGCAATATTTCCTTTATCATTGATTCAGTCATCGGTTTGGACTGGAACCCCGCAACCCCTGAGGTTATTTTCGATCGCTCTTTTTCCACTGGATTTATAGAGGTGGTTAGGATGATGATAACTGTTTTATCAGTTTCAATGTTTACTAATTTTCTATAGCTGTCAAGGAATTCCCATCCATCCATTTTAGGCATGTTGATATCCAAAAATATAAGTTCGGGTTCCAGTTTCTCTTCAACAAGCAATCTCAAAGCTTCTATTCCATTTTCAGCCACATGAATA
>JBBPYM010000324.1:0-7986 GCA_038199905.1 Chitinophagales bacterium
AATACGGCAACGAGATTGCTGATACAATTTCTATCCTTTATGGTGGCAGCGTGAAAGGCGGAAACGCCAAGGAATTATTCTCTTCTCCTGATGTAGACGGCGGCCTTGTTGGCGGTGCTTCTTTGGTTGCCAATGAATTTCATCAAATTCTCAGTGCGCTAAAATAGTTAAGGTAAGCTTAAATTCCGTCGTTCTTTAAACTTGGGTTTGATTTCCGGGTTAAAAAAGTAAGGAGATATAGCTATGACAAAAGACGAAATCCTAACGCCCTTATCACGTTTACATCAAGACGAGTTGATGAGTTGCCTGATTATAAAGAAGGGAGTGCAGAAGAACGCGGACATTTTATTACTTACAGATTTTACCAATAGTTTTTGGAAGGATGAACTGCAGCAGCATATAGAACAAGAAGAGCAGGTGCTGATACCTTTCCTGGTAAAACATCGTTTCGAAGACAGGTTCATACGTATTATGAAAACGGATAACCTGATAATACAATCTATTTTTGAACGGCTCAATACCTTTGACCGCCGGCATAAGGTTTTTGAAATTTTTGCAAACCTGGTTGAACAACATATCCGGTTTAAAGAGCGGATTGTATTTGAGAAAGTGCAGGAATTATTTTCTGAAAAAGAACTGGAAGAACTTGGTTCAAAACTTAATAAGATCCGCAATAAGAAATGTACCGAGTACCCTGTGAAGTTTTGGGAATAGTGTCGAATTGAAGTTGTTGAGGACTCGCGAAGGGGTTTTCTGATGGATGTTTTTTATTTACAAAGCATACTAAGCATGCACTGACCGCACTAAGATACCCCGATCCTTGTGTGCATCTTTCCTGCCACACTGTAAATCCAAGATGTAATTTCATATCCATGGACAAACACCTGCCGTATTATACTCCCCCGATAAGTATAGAACATGCAATTTAAAAGGTTGCTTGTACAAAGTGTGTTTTGGCGTGGGTTATACTTTATCACGGTTTTATTGTTGAACGTACTTATTGCAAGAATTTTCCAGGCACCAGGCAGTGGCCTTATCTACTATGTGAGTAGCTTTTATGCATTTTTTATTGTGCTTGCCGGATTGAGTCTTGACTCAGGTATGGGGTTCTATGCTTCAAAAAACGAAGTCCCCGTCAATAAGCTGGTCAACCTTTCTTTATCCTGGACTTTCCTGGTTGGGTTGATGGTAGTTGCAGGAACGTATTATTATGCCAAGTCAAACCGTGACCTTAGTTTCTCAGGTCCGATATTGTTTGTTTCCTCATTGTCATATATTTGCGGTAACCTGCTTACAAATTATTGCAGCAGCATCTTTTACGCACACAGGAACTTTCGCAGTCCTAACCTGATAGGTATTTGCTGTAATGTATTGCTGGTGTTAATCCTCCTCATTATTAAAAGCGGTTTTGTGCCTGTGTTATCCAGTACCGCATTCCTGTATATTTACTTTTTGTCCTTTTTATTGCAGGGTTTATTGTTGGTAGCTTCGCTGCTTTATTTGTATACCGAAAGATGGCAACCACGGATTTTATCGGCAGCGGAATTTAAAAAGGTGATCCGGTATTCATTAGTAGCTTTTACCGGCAACATAATTTTCTTCCTGGTTTATCGGATTGATTATTTTTTTGTGAAATACTATAGTAGCGCCGTGGATTTGGGAAATTACATACAGGTGTCCAAGTTAGGGCAGTTGTTGATGCTTTTGCCATCAATCATGGCTAGTGCAGTTTTTCCTATGGTGGCCTCCGGACAAAAAGAAGAAGTAAAAAAAGGGTTGAAATTGTTATCTCGTTTGTCGCTATTGGTCATAGGAACTTTGTGCCTGCTGCTTGCTGTATCGGGCAACTGGTTTTTCTCATTTATATTTGGTAAAAGTTTCGATCGGATGTACCAGCCTTTTATGCTGCTGGTGCCAGGTATTTTATCGTTGGCATCTCTTTATCCTTTGTCAGCATATTATTCAGGCAAAAACAAGCTTATCGTAAATATTAAAGGATCTTTTATTGCTCTTTTGTTTATCACAATTGCAGATAGATTTTTCATACCGCGGTTCGGGATAAATGCTGCAGCGCTGATAAGCAGCATTGGTTACATGATTTTCCATTGCTACGTATTATTCATATTCAAGCGGGAATACAAAACCACGTTATCCGATTTTTTCTTTATCGGCAAATCTGATTTCATTTGGGTTAAGAATTTTATATTGAAGACCTTTATGCGTTAGTATGAGATCCAATAGCAATGAAATGTATACAAGTGGCGAGTATCTTGCCAAAAATCCTTGCTGGCATGAGCAGGATGCACCCTGGAAAGCTGCCGGCATTTCCAGGTTGTTACAGCGCAATGATATAACGGTAAATAAAATCATTGATATTGGTTGTGGCTCAGGTGGCATATTGGAACAGCTTTCTCAAAGGCATAACAGTGTACAGGAGTTAAAGGGATATGATATTTCTCCCCAGGCAATTACCTTAGCGAAAGCCAGGGAAAAGGATGGTCTTACGTTTATCAATGAAGATTTTTTTGAAGGGAAAGAAACCGCGGACCTGGTATTGGTAATCGATGTGTTAGAACACGTGGATGATTTTTACAAGTTTTTAAGATTGTTAAGACATCGTGGGGATTTCTTTATTTTTCATATCCCGCTCGATCTGTGTTGCCGCTCACTGCTTAAGCCACATGTTCTTTTACAACAGAGGCGGGACGTAGGGCATATTCATTATTTCTCGCAGGAGATGGTGAATTGGCTGCTTTCAGACACCGGATACCTGGTTATAGACTGGGAGTTTACGAAGCCTCTTATAGACACCGATCCTGCCGACTCTTTAAAGCGGAGGTTAAAAAAAATGCTGAGAAACTTTTCGTTTGCCATCAACAAAGAGACCAGCGCCAGGCTCTGGGGCGGTTATTCAATGATGATCCTCGCCAAATAACCGTCCCATGAACAAAATACTTTGGCTTGCAAGCTGGTACCCAAACAAAACATCGCCTTTCAATGGCGATTTCATAAAACGTCATGCTGAAGCGGCTGCGCTATTGACACCTGTTCACGTGATTTTTGTTGTTAAAGACCAGGAAGGAATTGCAACAAAAAGATGTACTATCGAAAATTTTACCCGTGGAAATCTTACAGAAAGCATTGTCTATTATAATCCCTTCAAAACAGGAATACGTTTTCTCGATCGGTTGATCTCATTGGTTACCTACCTCAAAATCTTCAGGAGCCTTTCATTAAAATTTATTGAGAAAGAAGGCCGGCCCGTTTTGGTACACGTGCATGTAACGATGTGGGCAGGCCTCGTTGCATTAATGCTAAAAAGAAAGTGCGGTTTACCTTTCATGATTACTGAGCACTGGACAGGGTATGATAAAAATGCGTTGGCAAATTTTTACAATAGGGGCTGGATCTTTAAAGAGTTAACCAGGGTTATCCTTAGGAGCGCCGACCTCGTACTGCCAGTGAGTGTACAGTTAGGGACGCTTATAAACAATATCGCCGCAGTGAAATTAATCGTAGTTCCCAATGTTGTTGATACCCGTTATTTTACAATTTCCAAAAGTGCCGTTGCAGGTTGCAGGTTTATTCATGTCTCGTCTATGAACCGGCAGAAAAATGTTGAAGCGATTCTTAACACATTCTCAAAACTTGCGAGGCGATCAAACAATTGGAGGCTCATAATGATTGGTCCGGCAGGGGCCGGGTTAATTAAGTTTGCACGGAAATTGGGAATCGAAAATTATTTAGAATGGCAGGGAACGTTATCATATCCAGCGGTTGCGCAGGCACTGCGGCAAGCCACGGCAATGGTGATGTTCAGCAGGAGCGAAAACCAGCCCTGTGTTATCTTGGAAGCCTTATGCTGCGGTTTACCTGTAATATCTTCTAAGGTTGGGGGAATAGCAGAAGTTATCACGAGTAAAAACGGGATACTGTTAAATTCGGAAGATGAGCCGGCGCTGCTACAGGCATTAACTGAAATGATGGATAACCACTCGAGCTACAACAGGGAAGAAATAAGCAGGACCGCGGTTGCCACTTACAGCTACAACACGATCAGCAAATTATTTGCTGATTTATACAGCAGATACCGTGTTTAATGACAAGTGCCTGAACGGTATTAGCGTGAATGAAAGCACCAGTATTTCAAAGAAAAAAGCATCCGAAAAGAGATAAAAGCCGATGGGCATGAGGATAGAAAGCAAAAACAAATATTTGTCAAACCGCCTTGTAAAAAACCCTATAATAAAACAACCTTCAGCGATCAAACCTGTAATAAAAAGCCCATGCAAAAATGAAGGATGCAGTAATAACCAGGAGTAAAAATCGCTAAAAAACGTACCGGGATTAAACAATAGGTAAGGTGCAAAATTTTTTTTTAGCACCAACACACTGTGATCCACCGTTAAAAAACTTCCTCTTACCAGTTTCCATAAAAAAGCATCAGCATAAACGAATAAAGCAAAATACCTCATGGCTTCCCACAGGTAAGCGAACCTGTTACCGCTAAAGAAAAAAGGTAATGGTATTAACAGTATTCCAATTTTGGAATGCGTATGATGGCCGCCATAACTATTAAAAACAATATAGTAAACGAAAAACAGCGCGAAAAACAAAACGATGAAAATACGCCTCGCGGGAAAAAAAAATGAAAGAATGCAGGAAGCAAAAAGCATCAAATCGAAAGAGAAACTGGTTATGTAATTGTAGGTAACAAATTCAGGTATCTTCAGCCAATGAAAAATCCAGTAGGTAATATCTACATAAGGGAACTTCATTACAGGTGACCTTAACTGGTGCACTAATGTATTTGAATAGAGGTAGTATATCAGGAAGATGAAAATGAATGCAAAGACAAAGCGGCAAAGAAAATGACGCTGCAGGTTTACATCCGTTCGGTGATTTACATTTACTGCTGCTTCCATGAAATTAAAACACTGGATTCGGTTTGTAATAGCTGATCATCATTAAAGCGGGCATTAACCACGGAGACGGTAAACTTATCTACTGGCAGGGAGAGGCATTGCTCAAGGTACCTTTTATACCAGGCGAGGAAATGATCCAGTTCCACCTGGGAATTTAAAACCTTGTCTGCTGAGGACCCAATGAGTGCCAAATTAGATCCCAGCTTCTCCTGGATAAAGCTCCTGGTGGGATCTGTACGGTTGTTTTCAAGCATTTTATGATAAAGGGAGAGAGGACCAGTAAGGAAAAAGCGATTGTTATCAGTATAACCTGAGCTGTAATCCACCTGGATAGAGTCGTTTACACGGATTTTATAAATCCTGTATTGATTTACCGGGTTTTCTTTTTCGCTGTACATGGCCCAAATAAAAAAGGGTGTAAGTTCATCACCCTTTATGTTGCAGGCGACAGTTATAACGGTGAATGTTGCCAGCAAAAAAAATAGTCTTTTATCGAATCTGTATATTTTATAAAAGAAAAGATCTTTCATAAACGCGGGGATGTATTGTAATCAGACTTTCAGCTTCTCAACCAGCTTGATATATTCCTGCATAGCTTCTTCCTGGGACTTACCTTTTAAAGAGGACCATGATTCATATTTCGCCTTGGCTACGAAATCAAACATAGCGGGTTCGTCGCCGTTTACATCACCTTGGGTAGATTGTTTGTAGAGCGAATACAGGTTTAGCAGGGTTTCATTACTAGGTTTCTCAGGCAGGATCTTACTGTCAGCAATAGCTTTTTCGAAGAGTGTTTTTACTTCCATTATCAGGGATTTGGAACGAATGTAAGATTTTCGTTTGGTTCCCGACAGGGTTGTTACCCGTTACATTCATATTTATCCCTGCTATTTATCATCTAAACACCTAACAGCCTGCATGGATTGCCAGACACAGTTCATAACTCACTCCTTTTCATTACTTTTGCACCGCAAATTAAAGGAGCAAGCCTTAATGAAGAATATTAGAAATTTTTGTATAATAGCCCATATTGACCACGGAAAAAGTACCCTGGCAGACAGGTTACTGGAAGTTACCAATACGATCTCAGCCCGTGACATGCAGGCCCAGGTGTTGGATGATATGGACCTCGAAAGAGAAAAGGGAATTACCATTAAAAGCCACGCTATCCAGATCAACTATCAACGCGATGGAACCGACTACATTCTAAATCTTATTGACACACCAGGCCATGTTGATTTCAGTTATGAAGTGAGCCGGGCACTTGCCGCCTGTGAAGGTGCGCTGCTGTTGGTAGATGCTACCCAGGGTATACAGGCACAGACCATTTCGAATCTTTACCTGGCCATCGAAAATAACCTCGAGATTATCCCTGTAATCAACAAGATTGATATGGATGGGGCGATGATACCGGAAGTAAAAGATCAGATCATTGAACTGATCGGTTGCAAAGAAGAAGACATCCTCCTGGCAAGCGGCAAGACAGGAATTGGTATAGATAACGTTTTAAAAGCAATTATAGAACGCATTCCCGCGCCTAAGGGTGAACCGAATGCACCGTTACAAGCCCTCGTGTTCGACAGCGTTTTCAATCCGTTCCGAGGCATCATCGTATATTTTAGGATTTTACAAGGCACCTTAAAAAAAGGCGACAAGATTAAATTCGTTTCTACCGACAATGAATATGAAGCGGCCGAAGTGGGTATCCTTAAGTTGACCATGGATCCAAAACCGGAAGTGAAGACTGGTGATGTGGGTTATGTTATTACAGGCATAAAAAATGCGAAGGAAGTTAAAGTGGGGGATACAATCACGCTTATTGCTAATCCTTGTACCGAAGGCATACGTGGCTTCCAGGAAGTGAAACCCATGGTATTCGCCGGCATTTTCCCGGTTAATACGGATGAATTTGAAGAGCTCAGGGATTGCATGGAAAAGTTGCAGCTCAACGATGCATCGCTGACCTACGAACTCGAGACATCTCAGGCGCTTGGTTTCGGTTTTCGTTGTGGCTTTCTTGGTATGCTTCACATGGAGATCATACAGGAAAGGCTGGAGAGAGAGTTCAACCAAACAGTTATCACCACCGTGCCGAATGTGAGCTTCCTGGCATATACTACGAGGGGTGAAAAGATTGTTGTTAACAACCCTTCAGAAATGCCGGACCCGAGTCGTATTGAAAAGATAGAGGAACCATTCATCAATGCGCAGATCATTACAAAACCGGATTATATTGGCAACATTATGACCTTGTGCCTGGGAAAGCGCGGTAATTTACTTAACCAGAGTTATTTAACAACAACAAGAGTTGAACTGATTTTTGAAATTCCCCTGACCGAAATTGTTTTTGACTTCTATGACAAGTTGAAAAGTCAAACCAGGGGATACGCTTCTTTCGATTATCACCCGATTGGTTATAGAGAAAGTGATATCTGCAAAATGGATATCCTATTAAACGGTGAGAAGGTAGATGCACTCAGCGCCCTCATTCACCGTGTTCGTTCTCATGAGTTCGGAAAAAAACTTTGTGAGAAGTTGAAAGAACTAGTTCCACGCCAGCAATTTGCTATCGCGATACAAGCTGCCATTGGCGCAAAGATCGTCGCCCGTGAAAATATCAGCGCGATCCGTAAAGATGTAACTGCCAAATGTTATGGAGGTGATATTAGCCGCAAGCGGAAACTGCTTGAAAAACAAAAAGAAGGTAAGAAACGCATGAAGCAGATCGGTAATGTGGAAGTGCCACAGGAGGCGTTTTTAGCGGTGTTGAAATTGAATGATTAATGGCTATCAGCCATCAGCTATCAGCTATCAGCTATCAGCTCAGGATCACTTATGCTCAAGTGATTATTATTTGCGGATAGAAAATAAACGCTGTTTAATAAACTTAATACTGAAAACGATCTTTGCGCGAAATCTTAAAGTAAATGCTGATGGCTGATAGCTGACGGCTGACAGCCGATAGCTAATCATTTCTTCTTTTTCGGAGGAGCCTTAGCCGCAGGTTTATTGCCCATCTGTTCGTTTTTTAAGGATTGCTCCATTAGTTTCTCTTCGTTAA
>JBBPYM010000325.1:0-4886 GCA_038199905.1 Chitinophagales bacterium
GAGAAAACTCAACTGGAATGACTTTAAGGCTACACCGCCAGAAAATGCGTCTCATGCAGCGCTTACCAGCAGTGGAATCATGTTTAGCTTTTCTACAGACGGAAAATCATTTCGTTATGAGCTGGGCTGTAATTTCGACCGGAACAGTTCCTGGGGACGTGTTAAAAATAATCATATCCTTTCGCATGAGCAGGGTCACTTTGATATCGCGGAGATTTATACACGTAAATTAAACCAAGCATTACAAAACTATCGGTTCCGAAGCGGTCCCTTTAACAAAGATGTAAACGCCATCTACCAGGATACAATTAAAGAGCTGGAACAAACGCAAAACCAGTACGATCAGCAAACGGATCACTCTATAAACGAATTGCAGCAAAAAAACTGGTTGGCAAGAATAACGACAAGTCTTAATAACCTGGAAGATTTTTCAAATTATCAATAATTTTTGACGGCGCGTTTTATTAATTACCGTACACACAGCAGGTAGGTGGGCTAAAATAATCCATATAACTGGGAATCGATCTTGTTGATAATCTCACCGAGGTGCTCTTCATCTTCCGCGAACTTGTTTTTATCAACATCAATAATTAACAACGGCCCCTCCTTATAATTTTCGGTCCATTTATTATAATATTCGTTCAGTCTTTTCAGGTATTCCAGCCGGATATTTTCTTCATATTCCCTGCCTCTCTTTTGTATCTGAGCAACCAGCGTTGGAACGGATGCTTTAAGATAGATCAGCAGGTCGGGGGGCTGCACCATTTTTTTTAAAGTTTCAAAGAATTGAAAGTAGTTATTAAAATCACGTTTGCTCATAAGGCCCATTTCATGCAGGTTTGGGGCAAAGATGTGCGCATCTTCATAAATCGTTCTATCCTGTATAACGGTTTCGGTGCCTTTGTCAATTTCCAGCAACTGGTTTAGTCGGTTATTCAGGAAAAATATCTGCAGGTTAAAACTCCACCTGGGCATATCTTCATAAAAATCATTCAGGTAGGGATTGTGATCAACGTCTTCAAACTGCGGTATCCATTTGTAGTGTTTACTCAGCATTTCGGTCAGGGTTGTTTTTCCTGCCCCGATATTTCCTGCCACCGCGATATGCTTCGGTTTTTTGTTCTTTGCCATTCTTAAATATAAAGTACTATATGGGAAATCTAAAAAGATATTTCCTGGAATAAGGTAACTACTTAGGTAACTTAAATGAAAAAATAATCAACTATTTTAAAAATAATTTAAGCCGATTGCCTGCCTTACAAGATTCATAGTGGCATCTGCGCTATGTCGCGCTTTTTCGGCGCCCTGCCGCATAACCCTGTGGATATATTCTTCATCGCCAAGAATGCTATTTACTTTCTCACGAACAGGCGCTATAAAACTCACCATGTCTTCCGCAAGCTGCTTTTTCATGTCTCCATAACGTATTACGCAGTTATTATAATCAGCCTCAAATTTTGCAATAACTTCATCTGCACTCACGAGTTTCATTAAAAGGAACAAGTTTTCAATATAATCAGGCTTATCGTCATTTGGCTTTGTTGGACCACCATCAGTTTTGGCTTTCATAACTTTTTTGCGGATGAGATCGTCATCGTCTGCCAGGTAAATGGTCGCATACTGATTCTCGCTCTTACTCATTTTTCCGGTGCCATCAAGACTGGGCACTTTTACAAGGGCAGCACCAAAGTTAAAAGCCGCGGGCTCGGGGAAAACTTCCCCATAGCGGTGATTAAAACGATTGGCAAAGGTGCGTGCCATTTCCAGGTGTTGCTCCTGGTCCTTGCCAACGGGTACGAGAGAAGCCCGGTGCAGGACTATATCAGCAGTCTGTAACACCGGGTATGTTAACAAACCCGCGTTTGCATTTTGTGGCTGCAGGCGAACTTTGTCTTTAAAAGACGTCGTTTTCTCCAGTTCACCCTTATATGCCATCATGTTTAGGTACAGGTAAAGCTCCGCGGTTTCATGAATATGACTCTGGCAATACAATGCCACTTTATCCGGGTCAAGCCCACACGCAATATATTCCGCCAGTACACGGTAAACATTTTTCTTGAGAGCAGATGTGTCAGGATGTGTTGTTAGCGAGTGCAGGTCGGCGATCATAAAATAACACTCATATTCTTCCTGCATCCGAATGTAATTGCGAAGGGCACCAAAGTAATTGCCAAGGTGCAAATAACCCGTGGGCCTGATACCGCTCATTACTATTTGTTTCTTCTTAGTCATAAAGAGTGTGAAGATAAGAATTGTTTAGAGTTTCGTGTGATGCCGTTAGATTGATTTAACGAGCTGGCGCTTGTACTGTCAGGCGATCCCTGCAATTTAAAATCGCCAACACTCTAAACTTAATCCATTATTTTTGTTATAGTTAAAAATCGCCCATGGAGATAACAGATGAAATGGTGAAAACGCTTGCCGATCTTAGCAGGTTAACGTTTAATAGCCAGGAAAAGGAAGAGATAAAAAAAGACCTGCAACGCATGATCAGTTTCGTGGAAAAATTAAACGAAGTAGATACCAGCAATGTTGAACCACTGCTTCACATGACGGATGCAGTTGATATATACCGCGAAGATGTAGTGCAGGGTTCCATGCGTAAAGAAGATGCCTTTAAAAATGCGCCATCAGCAGATAACAACTATTTTAAAGTTCCGAAAGTGATTAAAAATCCATCAGCTACTTTTCCTGTAAAAGAATAAATTATGAGCGCAGCGGTTATTCACCTTGAAAATCTTCTTAAAAGTTATTTTATGGGAAAACAGGAAATTCCTGTTTTAAAAGGCATTTCCCTGGATATTCACAAGAATGAATATGTTGCACTGATGGGACCTTCAGGTTCTGGCAAAAGTACGCTGATGAACATTATCGGTTGCCTGGATTCCCCAACCGGTGGCACTTACATCCTCAACAACCATGATGTAAGTAAAATGGAGGATAACGACCTTGCAGAAGTCAGGAACAAAGAAATAGGTTTCGTGTTCCAGCAGTTTAACCTGTTGCCACGTTTAACGGCTGCCGAGAACGTTGCATTACCCCTCATCTATGCCGGCGTCTCAAAAAAATTTCGTATCCAAATGGCACAGGACGTGCTCGAGAAGGTAGGACTTGCGGACAGAAGTCATCACAAACCTAACGAGCTAAGTGGCGGTCAGTGCCAGCGCGTGGCAATTGCCCGGGCATTGATCAATAACCCGTCTATCATATTAGCGGATGAACCTACCGGTAACCTGGATAGTAAAACATCCGTAGAAATCATGGATATCTTTAGTGCCATACAGGCGGCAGGCAATACCGTTGTGCTTGTTACGCATGAAGAAGACATCGCTCACTACGCACACCGCATTGTTCGCTTAAGGGATGGTGTGATTGAGACCGACAAGAGAAAAATTATCGAACCATCCTTTTCATAACATCTCCGGCAATAGATGGCTTTTAAAATTTATACCAAAACCGGTGATCTTGGAAAAACAAGTCTGATAGGTGGTACCAAAGTACCTAAGAGCCACCTTCGCATAGAAACCTATGGAACTGTTGATGAATTAAATTCCAGCATCGGGCTCCTTGGTGATCTGCTAACTGACCCCCACAGCAAAATCGTTCTCCGCGGAATACAGGACCGCTTATTTACCATTGGCTCCTCCCTTGCTTGTGATCCCGAAAAGGCTCCGCAGATGAAAATACCGGACCTTAAAGATGTTGATATTCTCCTGCTTGAACGCGAGATCGATGCAATGCAGGAACAGCTGCCGGCTATGAAATCTTTTATCCTTCCGGGTGGGCATGTAACCGTTTCCACGGCCCATATAACACGCTGTGTTTGCCGGCGGGCAGAGCGTTTGACTGTTAACATGCAGGAGCATGAGCTGTTCGTTGATCCACTGGTGATCAGGTATCTTAACAGGCTGAGTGATTATCTGTTTGTGTTAGCGAGGTATGCGGGGCAGCTGCTTAATATCCCGGAAATTCCGTGGAAACCACGTGTTTGAATTTTAAAAACCGGGTTATATCACCCCTTACATCATAAGCATTTCATTGTAAAATGCAACATGATAACTTCCGTTGAACTTACTCACCAGATAATTGGGCTGGCAATGACTGTTCATAATGCCCTGGGACCAGGCTTACTTGAAAGTACATATAAAGAATGCCTATTTTATAAGATTGTCAGATCCGGATGTTTTGTTGAAAAGGAAAAAGCATTGCCCTTAATTTTTGAAGAAATAAAGCTCGAGTGCGGTTATCGAATAGATTTGCTTGTTGAAAACAAAATTGTTATAGAGATTAAAAGTGTTGAGGCTCTAAATGACATTCATATGGCGCAAGTACTAACTTATATGAAATTGGGAAACTACAAAACAGGATTACTCTTGAATTTTAATGTTGTTAAACTCAAGCACGGTATAAGAAGAATAGCAAATGGAACCATGTAGACCTTTTTTAAACCACAGAGGAAAGCCAGAGAAATACAAGGAGTGCCACAGAGAACTTCTCTCTGCGCCACTCCTTGTATTTCTCTGGCTTTCCTCTGTGGTTTAAAAAAATCTATAAAGTTTTTAAGTACTCAACAACGGCCACCCTCTCCGCATCCGTGAGCTCATCTCCGAAATAATGCCCATAATTGCCATACCCCGCCAAATCTGTATTATAAACCGTGTTCCCTCCCGCCTTATCATGCTCCACATATTCCCATCCTACTTTTTTATAATCGTATTTCGGCTCATTAAAATCTCTCTCCCAGTATCTTGGTCGCAGCCTACTGTTAAGTACAGCCTCCAGCGTTGGCACGGAACCGTTATGAAGGAACGGTGACGTGATCCAGATACCATCCAGTGGCGGAGCAATGTATCCATTAAAAGGTTGTAACCTCGCCGGGTGATCTC
>JBBPYM010000326.1:0-9214 GCA_038199905.1 Chitinophagales bacterium
GCACTACCCGCTTCATGAAGAGTTTGGTGAGCCGGATGAAAATAAAATGAAGAACCTGCTTGTTATCAGTTTTGAATTTCAAAAGCAGACAGAGGATCCTCACTACACAAATTTTCGCGCAAGGGCCCCCACTGATATGGAGTTCGGACAACTCTTTTATTATTTTATCAATGACTACAACGAGCGCCATCCCAACGCCAACATTGAATTTTCAGAAAATACCGGTAACACTTTTGGTTGGATATTTTATAAGAAAACACACTGGTATTCTATTGTCACCCAATATATAGATGCCAATAAAACCATTTTTCTTAATAAGATCCGTGAAAATGATGTTATCATTTGCAGCCGATCAACCAAATAAAATATTATATGCAGGAACAGCAGTTTTTACCCGTTAACTGGACGGATGGCATGAAGGTTAACAAGACGCACTTTATAGCCCAGGATAATGCATTTAAATACCAGCTGGCACAGAATACGGCAAGTGTTTTAAATGACTACAATTACGGCTTGCTACCCTCACTCGGAATTTCGTCCAAAACCGTGAAGATTTTTTTGAGTGTGGACAACCAGCAACAGGTACAGTTGCGCCTGCTGCAATGCCAGGCGATCACAAGAGGTGGATATTACATGCGGATCGCTGAGCATACTAACCCAATGGAACATACGCTTTCGGCACCTGTCCTCCATTTATCGGTACCATTCCAGGAGCTGAAGGGAAAAGATTCTTCCTATTTTATAGTCATTTCTGTAAACCCTTTTGCGCGCAACCCGGTAGGAAGCACTGACCCGGGCGAACAACCACCGAGGCTGCCGTTCTCCATGCCTGTCTACGAACTGAGCCTTGTGCCGGCAGATAACGGCGCCAAAAACCTGATTGGCTTTTTTCACCTGCCCGTTGGCAAACTGAATGTAGATGAGCAGCGGGTTTCCCTGGACGAAGACTACATCCCTCCCTGCAGCACCATAAGCAGTCATGACGAGTTGCAGGAAGTTCATGCCGGGCTCGAACAGTTTATCGGCAAAATGGAACTGTATTCATTACAAATCATCCAGAAAATACTGCAAAAAAAACAGGTCAACGAAATGGCTGCAATCGTTCAAAAATTATGCGAGCATGTTACTTTATTCACCGCTTCACACCAGGCAGAAATTAAAACGCTCAGCTTACACCAGCCACCTGTTTTCCTGATCAACAAAGTATCAGCTATTGCGCGGCTTTTTAAGAATACGCTTGACTATTACATTGGCAGTGGAAAAGAAGAGTTTCTGAATTATTGCATTGAATGGTGCGGTGTAACGCAGGGTGAGCTGGAAGGATCTATCACCAGCCTGTCGAATCACCAGTATGATCACCTTGACGTTAATGCAGGCATCGAAAAGGTTGCGAAGTTTACCAAGATCATCTCAGGCCTTTTCGCCAATCTTGCGCGGCTCGAATACATCGGCAAACGCAAGGACCCGGGCATCTTTGTAAATGAAAAGAATATCAACAAAGCAGAACCGGAACAACCCAGCAAAAAACGCGGGAGTTTCCTTGCAGACTAAACAACACTCATTACCCGCGACTAAAAATAACAATCATGTTACAAATTTTAAATTCGAAAGAAAGAAACCAGGCTTTTCTCCAGTTTCTTTTGTTTTTCCTGGTGACAACTGGGCTGATCGTTGGTGCTGTTTACTTTAATTTCGCGGTTCCTGAAACTGAAAAAAATTACCTGCGGGAAGAAGTGAAACGCTCCCGCGCAGACCTGACACAACAACAGAATTTTATCGCCAACATGCTGGAAGCAAAAAAGTTCCTGGATTCCCTGAACAAGCCAGGCGTAAATACCGAAATGATCAACAGCGAACTTACAGAACGGATAACAGGCATGAACAAAACCCGCTTTCCTGATGATACCAGTTCCTATGGCAAACTGAATAATGCAGTTATTACAGCTTACATAGATATTCAGGCTTCAAAGAAACAATTAAACACCCTGGATGATAAAGATCGCCAGCTGCTCGATTTGAAAGAAGAAGTAAACGGCTATATCCAGAAGCTTACTCTTTGCCAGGGCGCGAATCGCATACAGCAATAGTTCTGGATAAAACGTCTTACCATTTAATTCATTCACCTTCAAAGTATACTTTATGAAACCCGTTTCCAGGAAATTTTCCGTGATCATGTTTCTTACCGTCGCTTTCCTCACTTCCTTTAGCCAGGGTGGCACAAGCGATATTGGCCTGGTTGCAACCAATGACATTCCGGGAACAAAAACAGGTGGTTCTGCAAACGATGTCATTACCAGAAACGATGAAACCAATATAAAACGCAAAGCGGAGTTTGTGGTAACGCAATTTATGAGAGTGCTAAATAGGCTGGCAACGGGGCTTTACCTGGAAGTGCCCGAAACAGAAAGACTTATCAGGGAAAGCTATACCATACCCAATAAAATGATCTTCAGTGATTCAGCCGTCATTATTGCTGATGACCTCCGCCAGGTTGAGTCAAATAAAATGGCAAAAGAAAAACCTGTCTTCTCTTATTTGAAAGACTTCGACATCTTTTACCAGAAAAGTGATTCTGAAACGGTTGCCTTTAGCAATTTTAAAGTCTCAAACATAAAAAAATCAAGTTACTTATACATCAAAGTTTATTTTGATTGCCTTTTTACCAACAAATCAAAAATCTCTGAAACCCCTTACAAGCTTACCAAAAAGGTCGCCGAATTAAAACTTGAAAAACTGAACAACAAATGGAATGCGCTGATAGTCGATATCCATTTTCTTGATTCAACAGACCTCCATGATCCTGGCAAGAATGATATCGCCGTTGTGGACGATCCCGTGGATGTAGAAACAGTGGGGATACAGCTTTATGACAGCCTGGTGGGATCGCTGGCGAATGTGGCACCAACTGACCAGAAAGAAAGAGAGCGGCTTCGCAAACAGAACGACAGCATCCGCACATTCATAGCCTACCGCGACTTGATAGATTCCGCAGATCACGCCTTTAATACGCAGAGATTTATGCTAGCCTACCAGTTCTATAATGAGGCGGAAACAATGGCCAGCCTACCCAATTCGGTTATCGGCAAAAGCGCCCGCGATTACCTGGAGACCGCTATCAAGCTAACGCGGAAAAACATTTCTATCGCCGATCGTAGTCCCGAAGAACAACACGAAATTTACCTGTCGCGAGCCGTTATCGCAAAAAACCAGCACCGGTATGATGAAGCCGTGGACCTTTATAACAAAGCCCTTCTTATAAAACCCAATGACGATGTTACAAGAGGAAAGAAAAGCCAGTTAACCGCATGGATTAGCAACCTTTCCAGGCTTGATGCAAAATACAAAGCGGGCAAATACAAGGACGCGATCAAAGAATATGATGACCTTATTAAAAAAGACCCGGGTAACTCTGACTATTATCTCGGGCGCGGCCAGTGTTATGAAAAAACAAAGGATAACAAGAAGGCGCTGATTGATTTCAAGAAAGCCACTGAACTGGATGAAAACAATTTGCGCGCTTTTTTTATAAAAGCCGAGTTTCATGAAAAGCAAGGATCATTTGCCGATGCTTTGTCTGCCTACACGGTTTGCACAACGAATGATAAAACAGATATATTGAGTTACATAAAAATGGCAAATATGTACATGGCGTTGAACAATGCAAGCTCGGCCATTAATGCCATTGACAAAGGCATAACCAACAACCCGAATGCTGCCGCGTTGTATCACCGCAAAGGAGAACTGTTTTACCATCAAAAGAAATTGAACGAAGCCATTGACCTATTCAGCAAAGCTATCGTGCTGGATCCGTCTAAAGGAAATTATTTTTATATGAGAGGGCAATGTGAAATTGACCTTAAGAAAATTGAAGAGGCCGGTGATGATTTTGTAAAAGCGAAAAGTCTTGGCCTGGATGAAGCCACCAATACCCGGATACAGCAGGTAGGTGCTGAATTTTATAACGACGGCATTGCAAAATTTAACACAGGCAAACTCGATGCCGCGCTCGCGTTGATGAATTACGCGATAGCGATCGATCCGGGAAAGGATGGTTATCGGTTCCAGAGAGGTGCCTGTTATTTCAAACTAAAGGACTATGCCAACGCGGTGCTGAATTACAGGTCGGCAATACAGATTAACCCCGAAAATACCGAAGCGTATAAGTATCGTGGTCTTTCAAAGTTCTATCAGTCACAATTCCAGGATGCAATTACTGACTTTGAAACAACGCTCAAAATAGAACCAAAGGCAGTGGAAGTACGCAAGTACCTGGGAGATGCATACCTCGCCCTCAAAGATTATAACAAAGCCATTGCCAGTTATGATGCCCTGCTGGCATCCCCCAAATCAACCAGAAGATCTTTGGACGACAACTTTTATTCAGAACTTTACAACAACAAGGGAGAGGCTTTTTATTTTTTAGACAAGCTGCCGCTTGCCATGTCAAACTTTAAAGAAGCCATCGATAACAACCGGAAGAACGGAGCCATATATTTTAATCGGGCAAAAACTTATTTAAAGTTGAAAAAGTTAGGTGACGCGGAAGAGGACTTTAAAAAGGCACTTGAATATGATATCAAGAATCCTTTGTGGAATTATAAATTTGGCGAGTTGTACCAGGCCAAAGAAAAATATGATAAGGCGATAAATTATTATAACATCGCTATCGCTGCCGACGCTGCAAAAATACTTGCTTACGATCCTGTGTACAGCCGGGCCGTTTGCCAGGTTAAACTTACCAGGTACAGTGATGCGCTAAAGGATTACTTAAGCATTCAACATAACAATGTAAAAGCAAGATACCCCGAATTTGAAACCGAGTTGGGCAACCTGTATCTTGAAGTTAATCAACCAGACAGTGCCTTAAAACATTTCGATATTGCAGGCAGGAACGTCTCTGATCCATTCCCTATGTATGGAAAGGCCGTCGCCTTTGTTCAGAAGAAACTAATGGATGAAGCTTTGGCATGGTTCGAAAAATCCTTTGCGCTTAACAAGATCCCAAAATCAATGGTATCAAAAGATAAACGGTTGTCGGCGATCAGGAATGACAAGCGCTATAAAAACCTCATAAAGAAATATTTTTAAATCGACCTATAGACAGTTTACATTTTACACTACTTAAATTGAAGACATGGTTAAAGTATACCTGCTGATTGTTGCTTTGGTTATTGCAAACATCAGCGCCTATTCACAAGATAAAATCTATTATAAACAAAACAAAACTGACAATTGGAAAGTTACCGACGTTACGCCTGACTACATTAAGGCCACCGACCCGCAAAATGCCCAGACTGCTTATTCTACAACGCATGCGGGCGTGTTGTTTATATTCAATTCGCTTGGAAATTTCCTGGTGGTACCCAAGCTTTTTGATAAGGAACAACCTGACACTACCATAAGAAACTTTTTTACAAGAGTGGACAACAGGTTTAATGATTTTGACAAGATCATCACCCTGCAAAACAAGATAATCATCTGTAAATACGAAAAGGAAGCTGGCAAGAAAATAGAATTCACTGCTGAAAACAAACTGCAACAAATTTCAAAATCCGAAGTGGCCGTGGTAATTTTTAAAACGGGCGAACATAAGTTGGTGGCGAATGCCGATAAAGTTTTTAAAGTGCTGAATGATGTGCAAATTTTATACAACCAATTGGCTATTGTTAACGATAAACCAATCGCCATTGAAACAACCAACGATGTAGCAGTGATAGAAAAAGAAGATTCATCCACCAACGTTGGTCCATCGGCTGTTGTAAAAAACATGGATTCTGCGACGCTTTTAAAATTGCAGAGCAAGGCGATTATCAATATCAAAACCCTGGAATCATATATCAAGATAATTGCCGGCAAAGATAATTCCGCAGAAACCGTTATTGATGCAATTAAACAGGCAATGACGCTTTTTGTAAACGATGATGCAAGAATTGAAGTATCCTCCGCAACAAGGGGCACGGTTCGTTCTTCTAAGGTAAAAATTTATTTGAACCTCCTGAGCTCATTAAACTACGACAGGGTGGAGATAGAATGGTTCAATGTGCAGTATACAAGCCAGTTAAAGAAAGGTCCGGATGGATTTTATTATGGGGTAATAGAATTTGAACAAAGATTCACAGGCGTTGCTGATGACAGAAGGACCTACCAGGATATTACCCGTAAAACGGTTGAAGTGGTGCTAAAAACCTATACAAGAAATGTTGGCGGTGAATCTATACTCGAGTGGGATGTGTTCCTGGGAAATATTGGTGTTACAGAAACAAAATCCGCCTGACAATGTTCACCAGGTCAATTCTCTTGATGATTTATACTGCTTTGTTTCTAAACTGGCCTATGCATGCCCAGGTCATTGAGTCGAACGCTGACCGGGAAAAGATGTTTGCATTTGAGGTAAAACATATCGACGAATTCATGGAGCGGTTCAACTTTGAACAGAACTCACTGATCATCTCGTACGTAAAAACGAATTACCCCGGCATCCGGATTGATAAGGGCTCGTTGGTGACAAACCTGTTTGACCGCAAGAATAAAAACTGGATCAAGCCAGACGTAGATAGCTTTTTAGAGCAGGTTACAAGCAAAGATCACCCCGTTGAACTGGACTTTTACAGCAATACCTGGTACGCGGAAGCTTTGTGCCGCTTTATATACAAAGGAAAACCTACAGATGTGATATTGGTTTTAAGAATTAAACAGGTTGCCAACGGTGGCGCGAAATGGGTGATAACGGGGGCTCACTCTCGATTTCTACCGGTATCGGGAGCGCCTGCCAATTTGCTCGCTGACAAACCGGGTTTCAAGTTTCTTAACCCTATGAGTCATGCCACCAATTTCATGTCTTTGTCTACTGCATTGAGCGACAAGTCTCACATCAGGGATTACCTCGACAGCGGTTTTTTTGATTACTCTGCCTCTATGGCTTTTTTACAGGCGCTGCTTCAGGATCAACTGGAATACAATTACGTGAAACAAATAACTTATCATTTTCTGCAGGTGGATGGCTGGATATTTACAGTGAATAATTTCAAGCGGAAAAGCGTTAATTCAGGCTGGCTTATCAGCAGTTTACGAAGAGCCACTGACAAAGAAAAGATCGCCTACAAAAACCTGCTGCTCTATAAAAACTAAAACCTGCGCTATACTGCATTGGCGACCCTTCTTTGTACTCCCTGTGGTTTAAGAAAGTGTATCTTAGAAGCCTGCGTAATTCTAGAGAGCACTTGTTCAAAGGTTTTTTTTTAACGCGTACGCAAAGAGGAACCGCAAAGAAATCTCTGCGGTCCTTTGCGCTTCCTCTTGGCGTCTGCGGTAAAATAAATTTTTCCGAAAAATCTCTAAGCAACCAGGAAATATCTCAACCCTCCAAATCATGAAGAATCCTTTCCGCCATCTCTAAGACAATAGCCGCATCAATATCCTGCTTGTAGCCGGGCAGATAAGCGCTGCGTTCACAATTTGTCAGTACCTCCTCCAACCGCGAGATCATGTCATTTTCCCATCCACGCCCACTAAGCAAATGCGAAATAGTATTCTTATTTAACTCGCTGGGAGATAGTTTCAATGTGTCAGCAAGCAGTTTCCATAAATCATGATGCAGGCAGTTATAAAAAGCTTTGTAATCTTCCTGTTTAAGCAGTGTTCTGCATTCCAACAATACATCCTTTAATGGTTGAGTAACAACACAAACGGGCTCAACTGCAGGAACTCGCGACTTAAATACGGAATTCTTTCGCCACAAGACAAGACAAATAATAACCAGCAAAGTCACACTGAGTATCCATAACCATTGTTGAACAAGTACCTCTCTAAATCCGCCAGCGGCTTTTAAGCTGGCATTATCTTTAATAACGTTCCCTGGTATCACCTCAAAGGAAATATACGCTGAGCTGATCGTTTTGTATGATTTCAAAGCTGGATCAAAATAGGAAAAGGTAACCGGCGGAATGGTAAAGTTGCCGGATGTAGCAGGAGAAAACCGAAACTCAAAAGTTTTGATACCTTGTAGCGGAGCCACCGTCTTATCAAAACTATCAATTGAGCGCATATCCATGCTGTCTATGCCGGCAGGCCAGTTTATAATTGGCGCGCCGATAAGCGGAATATTCCCTATGCCCTTCACTTCAACTTTTAGCAATGCAATACCATAAGCCGGGATTGTTCCCGGAGCGATGCTGCTGCTAATGCTGAATTTTCCAATGGCGCCAGTAAAGTCAGGGGGCCTGTTCATTTCGGGCAGTGGTTTTACAATGATCGTAACAGGCTTGCTACCCACCGTTACCCGGTGATCAAGTGCAGGGGCGGCTTCCTCCGCCGAAAGCTCTTCCAACAGTGCCCCGAGGGATCTGCCGGGTAATGGTTCTGCCGCATCCATTTTTACGAAATGAACCGTGTTATCAAGCTCCATCCTGTCGAGCACCAGGTCACCTGACTGAAGAGGAAGCAACTGCGACTTTTTTAACACATGAACCTTGAAGGATCTGTTATTAAAAGTTTCAACTGTCTCCCGAAGTGCGACAATATCATTCATATCATAAACACTAAAGCCACCCAGCACCGGTTGCCTGGCGATAGTAGACGTAGCAACAAGACGAGAATAAAGTTTATACGTTATTAAGACCGTCTCACCGATATAACAGCTTTTTCTTTCTGGTATTGCACGAAGAAAAAGGTTGGCACTCACTTTTGCATCGATGTTCTCACCGGGTCGTAGCATATGCTCTATTGCCGTATGCGGCAGTGTTCTAACTCCTGTTTCAGCAATTGCTTTTTTTGTGACAGTTCGATTTTTAACCGTGTCGTTCGCCGCAGGCTGTTTTAAACGGGTAGTAGTTGCAAGCGCACTGCCTGGTGTTATCATCAATAACAGGCAGCAAACCACCGCAAGAATACTCAGGAAGATTTTTAGAGCGCCAGGGATCATTTTTCTGCTAATGCATTTCATAATAAATTTCCTCCGTTAACAACAAGCGAATCTTTAGTAAAGTATTAAAAAAATCCAGCAATGTCAATAGGGTGGCCTTGTTAGCTTATTTGATATTGAAGGTTAGTTTACATAATCGGCAGGCCGCGATTAAGGCATTCTGAACATTTTATCTTTAAATTGCATATATTCCATATGATTTTTTCTAAACCGGCATTATACTCAACAATTAAAAATTTTTTATGAATTCCCGACGCGACTTTTTACAAAAACTCACTGCCTCTGCTATCGCCC
>JBBPYM010000327.1:0-3802 GCA_038199905.1 Chitinophagales bacterium
TAACAGGGGTACCCGAAGGGGAGGGTTTGGCGAAAAAGCATTTACAGGCAGCTAGGAAGGATGAATATACGGGACCAGGCGATGGCCTGTAAAAAAATCATCACCTGGAGTTACGTAGATCCAACTCATATTGCTGTTTGGGGCTGGAGTGGTGGAGGCTCCGGGACCTTAAATCTATTATTCCAATACCCCGAACTTTATCAAACGGGAGTTGCAATTGCAGCGGTAGGCACCAGTTGAGTTACAATATTTACCAGGAACGTTATATGGGACTTCCCCAGGAAAATCGCGAAGACTTTGTGCTCGGTTCTCCAATTACCTGTGCGAAGAACTTAAAAGGAAAATTATTATACATGCATGGAACCGGGGATGACAACGTACACTACCAGAATGCAGAACTTCTAATTAATGAATTAGTTAAAAATAACAAGATCTTTTCGATGATGGCCTATCCCAACAGAACACATGGCATTTCAGAAGGAGAGGGGACTTCCCAGCATGTTTCGTCCGTGTTTACAGATTTTATAAGGAGAAACTGTCCTGCCGGAGGGAGGTGATTCTATTAATTTGATAATCATGGAGAATTAGATGCTACTCAGATTGGGATGACAAGTTGAATGTCACCAGTTGAATTACAACGTGGCAGACATTTTGAAGAAGCAAATGGGGGTTCTACACCAAATGAGTATTTGATTTTCGTTGTCTTCCTAAAAAATTAACATGCCCGGAGATTACCCTATGCTGATATCTGTATGTTTGGGGATGGCACTTAGCGCTTGTTGCGGGTTCAGGATATTTATTCCTTTGCTCGGCACATCTTTAGCCATTCATTATGGCTGGGTAAGTGTAGCAGAAGATATGCAATGGCTGGGAGGCTCTATTGCAATTATATGTTTTAGCACTGCTGCCCTCATTGAAATCGTGGCCTATTATGTACCTTTCTTAGATAATATGCTGGACTTTGTAGCTGTTCCTTTATCGATCATCGCAGGCACTATCCTCACTTTCTCATTGTTACCTGCCGGGGCCAACGAAGGTTTGTTAAAATGGGGTATTGCGCTAGTTGCGGGAGGGGCAACTTCAGGAACCATCCAGGTGGGCAGCGGACTAGTCCGGTTATTTTCCACAAAAGCCACAATAGGAGCGGGGAATTCACTAGTAGCATCAGCGGAGAATACCGCGGCTATACTCGGCACCGTCCTAAGCTTTGCCGTCCCTGTAATAATGGCTGTCTTGTTGACCCTGGTTGCGTTGTGGATCTTATTTCGAACATTGCGGAGGTTAGTTAAGCATAAACAAAGAGTATTTTAGAAATCTTTTATTTTCGTATATTGACCGGTATAAACGACAATTCTCACTCCAAAAGCAGGGATTTCCAATACTTCTGAAAATTTATGAAGAAACTTCAAAAAATCCTTTGCTAATATCCCATAAGCCCGTACCTTTGCACTCCCAATTAAAAATTGGGTTTTACGTATGTCACAGCGAATTAGAATAAAACTTCAGTCTTACGATCACAACCTGGTAGATAAATCTGCTGAAAAAATTGTAAAAACAGTTCGCAGTACGGGCGCCGTGGTCACGGGGCCTATTCCTTTGCCAACGCATAAAAAAATATTTACGGTTCTGCGCTCACCGCACGTAAATAAAAAAGCTCGTGAACAATTTCAACTTTGTACGCACAAGCGTTTATTGGACATTTATACTTCTTCATCAAGAACAGTAGATGCTCTTTCAAAGCTCGATCTGCCTTCAGGTGTTGAAGTTGAAATTAAAGCATAACCTGCATACAGGTAACTAGATGTTTCCAAAGTGACATCGACAAAGTTCTTAATTATCATTTCATCTCTCAACTTCACACATGTGGAATAAAAGAGCTCTGAGTAAAATAAGCCAGTAAGTTTTCTGAAAATTATTCAGTCAAACCTGGTTAACATATAAACAAGCCGTTCGGGGTTTGTTTACTGTCGGTACTTCCAACGCTTTACCGCTTCACAGGCTTGGCCTGAACGCGATCTGAAGTCAATTGTAGCAAGATTTAAAATTTTAAACCGCCTGGGCTACGGCGGTAAAAGGGAAAAGGTCGATAGCAAACGGGGATTGAAGTCTAAGTTATAAAACTATAGACTGTCCTTACAACCCAGAAGGCGCAAATTGTAAAGATTACAATGAAAGGAATCATTGGAAAGAAAATCGGGATGACCAGCGTCTTTACTTCGGATGGCAGGCAAACAGCTTGTACCATTATCGAAGCAGGTCCTTGTGTAGTTACACAGGTCAAGACCAAAGATTCAGATGGCTACGATGCCATCCAGGTAGCATTCGGAGACAAGAACGAAAAGCACTCCATTAAAGCCGAAACCAATCACTTCGCAAAAGCGAATACCTCCCCCAAGAGTTTTGTAACAGAGTTTCGCAATCACACTATCGAAAAGAATTTAGGAGAAACAATAACTGTAGATATTTTCACTGAAGGTGAACAGGTTCACGTTGTGGGCACCACCAAAGGAAAAGGTTTTCAGGGAGTTGTTAAACGCCATGGTTTTCATGGAGTAGGTGAGGCTTCTCACGGTCAACATGATCGTCAGCGCGCACCAGGCTCTGTTGGTGGATCTTCCTATCCTGCAAAAGTTTTCAAAGGCATGCGTATGGCTGGCCGTATGGGCGGTGATCGTGTGAAAATGAAGGGTTTGAGAGTGGTGAAGATTTTTGCGGAAAAGAATTACATTTTGGTAAGTGGTTCAGTTCCTGGCCACAATGGTTCAATCGTTTTAATACAGAAGTAATATGCAAGTAGAAGTTTTAAATATTCAAGGCGCTAAAACTGGCAGGTCAGTTGAACTTCCGGAAGAAATATTTGGAGTTGCACCAAACGACCATGTAATATACCTGGCTGTGAAACAGTTCCTTGCAGCACGCCGTCAGGGTACTCATAAAGTGAAAACGCGGGCTGAAGTACAGGGTGCTTCACGGAAACTTCACAAGCAAAAAGGTACAGGTGGTTCAAGGAAAGGAAATATTCGTAACCCGCTGTATAAAGGTGGTGGAACTATTTTCGGACCCAAACCCCACGGTTATGATTTCAAGCTGAATCGTAAAGTGAAAGACCTGGCAAAGATTTCCGCCCTTGCACATAAGGCCAAGGCAAATGCAATCGTTGTTCTAGAGGATGTTAAGGTCGATGCGCCAAAAACTAAGCACTTTACTGATATTGTCAAAAGTCTTGACATTTATGGCAAGAAGGCTTTGTTTATTACCGCAGACTATGATGATAATGTTTATTTGTCTTTGAGGAATCTCTCCACTGTTCAGGGAAGTTTACTTAGTGATTTGAATACTTATGATATCATGAATGCAAATGTGCTGATTTTGACAGAAAGTGCAGCCAAAATCTTTACAGAGCTGGAAGAAGAAGTAGCAGAAGCTGGAGCATAAATAATTTGAGAGTTACTGATCATAAGAATAGTAGATTTCAAATTTCAAATTTCAAAATTTTCAAATTAAGATGAGATGAAATTATCTGAAGTATTAGTAAAGCCGGTCTTAACCGAAAAAGCAAATGCCCAACAGGAAAAGTTAAGGAGATATGCTTTCCGCGTTAACAGAAAGGCGAATAAACTGGAAATTAAAAAGGCTGTTGAAGAGTTTTATGGTGTAACTGTCATTAACGTTAATACTAGCGTTGTTCCTGGTAAAACCAAAACACGCTCTACAAAAGCCGGCTATATCCAGGGCAGGAAAGCTGCTTATAAAAAAGCGCTTATAACTGTTGCAGAAGGTGAGAATATTGACCTTTATTCTA
>JBBPYM010000328.1:0-7457 GCA_038199905.1 Chitinophagales bacterium
CAGTGAGGGATTTAAGAAAGAAGAATCGGTTGAAGGTGAAGACGAAGAGGAAAGTAAGAAATAACCTCTAACGCAAACCGAGAAAAATCTTTCGAACTTATCTTCGACATGTCTGAAATTATTATAGCGCTCAAGTGCTACATTTTATAAAGTGAATATGCCTGCAACTCCTAGCAGCTTACAGTCTTAAAGTTTCGTCTGTTTAAAGAAATAGGAGACTTTGGTGAAAGTCACAACGTTCTTAAGCCCAGGAAAACAATTTAGGGCTGGCAATATCCAGCGCTGATCGTAAATAATCAATAGGGTACATTTTTTGATGCTGTATCTTAAAATCAACATTATGGAAAAAAAAGTGCTTGGAATTATTCTTTCAATTTTGGGAGTTATTGGCCTGGTGATATGTGCAGTTAATTTCATGAACGGCGGAAGCGGGAACAAAAACATCAAGGAAATAATTATCTACGGCGTGCTGGGAGCAATTTTCTTTTTCTCTGGGATAGGACTGGTACGAAACACCAACGACAAGGCAACTTAGATGACCAGCATGATTAACATTTGTCTTAATGATGATTCACCTGATTAAATGATCGGCATAATGCTGTGATTTGAAAATGGAAATCATTTAATCAAATCCATCAACGTGCTGACATAGCATATAGTTATCACTAATTTATCAGAGAGAGAAACTACATGACATAGACGCAAGCAAGACCGTCGGTTAGGAACTTTGGGGCAGTCTATAATTAATAACCATTGGTACAAAAAAGTGATCCCCGTTACGGCTCGTAACGGGGATCGCTTTTTTATTGGGATTAGTATTTTACCAGTTAGGGCTTTGTTTTAAGCTTGGTGCATTGGCAATTTCACTTGAAACCAATGGCCAGAAATAATTCTTGGCAGTAAAAACCCTGTCTTCCAGTTTGAAACGTTGCATTTTGTATTTCACACCGTCTACTGTCAGTGTAGCTGCAGGATCAACAACTGGCTTCATGCCGTGGGCCATTCTTTGCGTTTTCGGGTAAGGCCATACATTGGGAGGTGTAGGACTTGCTTTATAAGCAGCTTCCCGGGCTAGTTCAGCAGGTGAATCCGGCTCAAGGTTCCAGCGTGCGTAGAAATAACGCTTGTTTTCATAAAAATGCTCCACGCGGCGTTCCCGCTGAATATATTTATTTAACTCATCGGTATTAAGTCCCGGAGGTACAGGGGCCATAAAAGAGCGGGCGCGCAATGTATTCAGGATGGTGTATATTTCTGCGCTTGCACCGCTGAATTTGTTCATCGCTTCAGCATATATGAGTTGAATCTCCGGCAGTCTTATAGATGGAAAATGTAAAGGCCAGCCGCCGCTTCTTTTCCAGTCTTCATGATAAAACTTACGCAGGTAGTAGCCTGTAGAAGTTGCATTACTCGCTCCAATTTTGTCTGCACCGCTGGCGGTGTTTATGGTTTTATTTTGGTAGGTGGCGCCATGATACATCACGTCTGAATAAAAACGGGGATCTCGTTTGTCGTAAGGCAGGTTTTCATCCCAACCCATTGCTTTTGCTTTAGGATCATAGGTAGCATATCCATAACCGTCATTTCCTATAAACTCGTATTCATCCACCTGTTCCTGCAATGGTTGCAGGCGGGAGGCTCCACCATAAGAGGGAGGGATATGGTCACCCTGCCAAGATTCGGCTTTGTTATTAGTTATAATCAACATCCACTCAGACTTGATTGCCGCGTTGTTGATGTAAATCTGTTTGATTCTTGCATAAACCTTGTTATTACTTTCAGCCTGGAAATCGCTGCCATTGCCGGTGTACAAACTGTAACGCAAGCCACTGCACCGGTGAGGTCCATGGCAGCTTTAGCAGCATCTGCGGCGAGCTTCCACTTATTTTTATCATAACTCGCATAAGCCTCTTTTCCTGCGCGGGTATCGTTGCCAGGCAGCTTGCCACCATTATACAATGGACTGGCATTCATATACAGCACAATTGCTTTCAGCGCCATTGCGGCTCCTTTGTCTATCCTGCCAAATTCCTGGTCTATATGACGCGCGGGTAACTGGGCGATTGCAAAGTCAAGATCGACCAGTATTTTCTTCACGAAATCCGGCCAGGGCTGACGAACAAATTGCTCGTTGGCCGCGACATCGGCAACGTAGTCCATATAAACAATATCGCCGTACCAGCGTGCCGCCAGCCAGTGAAAATAGGCACGCATAAAATGTGCTTCAGCGACACGATTTTTCAAATCGCCAGGTTGTAACGGGTTATCCGGCGATTTGTATTTTTCCACGCCGGCTATAAACACATTGGCCTTGCGAATGGAACCGTAATAATCACCCCAGTAAATGCCATTAGCTTTGGGCACCATCCCGATCGAAGGTCCAAAACTTCCAAAATTAAACTGGTCGGGTGTACCTGTTTCAACCTGCGTTCCCTTTGCTTCATCTGTGATACCAGCTATTGAGAAATCCTGCAGTGTCACGATGCCTTTATCGCGATCACGCATTTCGCGATAGAGTTTGTTTGCCTCTCCATTCACACGGTCCCAGCTATTAAAAACCTGTGTCTCAGTAATCTGGTTATCAGGGGTCTTATCCAGAAACTTACTGCAGGATGTAGTAAGCGTCGCATAGCCTAGCAGTAAGATTATTATATAATTTGTTCGTTTCATAATTAATTAGTTAAAAAGTTACGTATACACCAAAATTGAATACTTTCTGGATAGGGTACCAGTCGCCACCTGTATTTGTTTCGGGGTCAACATCAAATTTTGATAATCTGTCCCAGGTTAGCAGGTTTAGTCCCTGTGCAAAAACGCGCGTTCTCGTAACGCCGTATCTTTTCAGGAGGGTGTTCGGGACTGTGTAGCCAACTTCCATGCTTTTCAACCTCAGGTAAGAACCGTCAAGGAGAAATAGGGAACTTGTTGGGTTTTTATTGTTGTTATTTGTTCCGTAGTGAACCGCAGGATAAGTTGCCGTTGCAGCGGTAGCGGGAGTCCACCTGTTTAAATGAGCTTCTTTTACTCTGCCGATGATATCCTGGCCGTAGGTTGGAAAATCATAGGAAGCTGCATTAATAAGCTGTACGCTTGTGTTGGTGGCACCCTGGAACAACAGGCTGATGTCAAAACCTTTGTAGGACGCTCCCAGGGGAATACCAAACTGGATCTCTGGATTTCTTGGATTTCCTTTGGCAATCCTGTCTTCCTGGTCGGTAATCTGTCCATCACCATTCTGATCCTTGTAAACAACATCGCCGGGGATCACCTTGCCCCATTTCTGGTAAAGCTGCGTATTTAATTTATCAGCTTCAGCCTGGTCAGCGACGAAATGATCAAAGATGTAAACGAACTGCTCATTCACACGTTTGCCGGTTCTTGCTGCATACGAAACAGACTTGCCATCCGGGGCAGTCCTGTCAATTTCATTCAGGAACACCATTTTATTACGTGCGAATGTAAGGTTTGGCTTAATATAATAACTGAATTTTTTACCTATATTATCGGTCCAGCCCAACTCAAACTCAAACCCCTTGTTGTCCACAATTCCTTGATTTAACGGGGGTATAGGAGCGCCGACAACAGCTGAAACGTTTCTAATTCCCAGGGTATTATCAAACTGCGGTGATATTAGAATATCATACCGATGCTCTTTGAATACATCTGCAGTGAGGCTAAGCCTGTTTCTGAGGGCACGAACTTCTACCCCGATATTAGCTTTTTTTGCCGTTTCCCATTTTATGTAAGGGTTCGAAAGTAAGCCCTCAAATACATTCGCAGGCACACCTGAGTTCAGGTCTGCACCGATGTTGTAATTGTCACCATTGACCGTGAAAAACTGGAGGTAGCGAAATCTTGTCGCATCGCTGAGCATATCGTTGCCTACTACGCCATAGGAACCCCTTACTTTCAGGTATTCAATCGCAGAACTGCTCTTCATAAATTTTTCATTACTAATTACCCATCCTGCTGCCACTGCCGGAAAGAAACCAAAGCGCCTTCCTTTTGCAAATTGCTCAGAGCCATTGTAACCAGCGTTAACCTCAAACAGATATCGCTCATCAAAATTGTAGGTCGCACGGAAGGCTAACCCCTGGTTTGAAAAAGGAATCTCATTAGAAAGGGTTCTTCTTTGTTGAAGGCCCAACAACAGGCCGGTAAAATTGTGCATACCGAAAGAGCGTGCATAATTTATAGTAGCCTGTATATTGTTTTTCCGCTGAGGTGCGGGAGTAGAAGCAGTAAAGCCGTTATTCAATGTATTATTTTCTACGCGTCTCGGCGAGGAGTATGCCCCGGTGTAATGTCCGCCATTCATAAATACATCTACCCCCTGCTGTGGGTAAAAAGTGGCATAACCACCATATTCGCGATATCCCTCTGATTCATGTGGCACCGTTCTGTCGATCGTATTACCCGCCTGGATATCGTATGAAAACTGCAGGTCAACGGTCAAGCCTTTAGTAATAAAGTCGAGCTTGTGACCAAGCGCAAAACTACCATCCATAAAAGTTTTGTACTCATTGATAAAGCCGGAATAAGCTATCTCACCAAGAATATTATACCGATACAACTGCGATCCAAACAACAATCCTTCAGGATGTTTTGCTATATAGTTTTTATTAGCAGCATTATCGTTATTTTCCAGTATTATCGGATAAATGGACGGTTGGGTATTAGCAATATTTACCACCCGCGCAGCCGTGGTTCCTGGCGCGACCCTGTTCTGGATACGACCACCTAGGTTTAACTTGGCATAAAAATTTTCGGTGACGTTGATGTCGATGTTGGACCTGAAATTATATCTTTTAAACACCGCGTTGGTATTGTTTGGAGTAAGATCCGTATGACGGTAGTTGCCATTCTGGTTCGTTAGACCAGCCATCACAAAATACTTTACATTTTTGTTGCCACCCTGGATGTTCAGGTTGTAATCCTGTTGCATGCTGGGTTTGAAGGCGTAATCGAAAAGATCGATGTTATATCCCAGGCCATCGGAGTTGTCTCCTTTGGATTTCCTGTAATTTTCAATTTGCTCAGGTGTAAAGCGCGTCTTTGTCGTGTTTGGATTATCATTCAATATAGCTTCATTGTACAACATGGCATAATCAGCTGAACCCAGGTATTTAGGAAATTTTACGGGAGAAGAAATGCCGTTAGATGCCTTTAAAGTCACAGTAGCTTTGTCCATTATCCTACCCCTGCGCGTGGTCACCAATATTACTCCATTAGCCCCGCGCACTCCAAATACCGCCGTTGAGGAAGCGTCTTTCAGGATAGAAAAAGTTTCTACTTCTTCAGGATTTAAATACTGAAAGTCCCTTTCAATTCCATCTACGATAACAATCGGCCTTTGCGCGGCTCCACTGGAATAAGTAGCTATACCGCGAATAAAAACCTCACTCAAATCAACACCCGGCTCACCGCCGGAAAACTGGTTCACCATTAATCCCGGCATTCTACCTGCAAGCGCATTCGACAGGTTGGTAGTCGGACTCTGGCGAAGCTCCGCTGTACCTATAGAAGTCACCGCTCCTACAACAGTTACCTTCTTTTGCGAACCGTACCCCACAACTACCACGTCATCCAGAGAGGTCACCGCAGAATTCAATATCACATTAAGCGCGGTAGCAGTTTTATTCACTGGCAGCGTTTCTGTTCTGAAGCCCACATAAGTGAAGCTGAGCAACCCATCATCCGGTGCTGTAATGGTGTAATAACCAGAGTCATTCGTGGTAACACCTCCCTTCTCACCTACCACTGAAACAGTTACACCGCTAAGTGCCTTACCGTTCTGATCTATTATCCTTCCTTTTATAACAATAGGAGGCACCACAACCGCGGCAGTTGGGAGATTAACGGCAGCTCCTCTTTTTATGGTGACGGTCTTATCGCTGATGGTAAAGTTGAGCGGCTGGTCCTTAAAACTTAATGCTAGCACCTCTTCAACGGAAGCGTCTTTAATATCAATATTAAATTCGTTGGCAAGCTGTAATAATTCATCCTGGTAAAAGAACTGGTAACCGGTTTTGCGGTTAATTTCTTTAAATACCTTTTCCAACGAGGTATTGCGCTCCGAAATGGAAATGGTCCGTGCATTCCCGATAGCGCTTACCTGTAAACATGCTGCCAGTAAAAAAACAGCAGTAAGTTTCATAACAAGCATTGTTTTGGTGGCTATTACCGACACGGGGTTGGGAGACGGTAATAAACTTGTTTTTTTCATACTTTTTGGTTCAGTTTGGTTGAAGATTTTAGTTCTTTCACCCCTGCCATTGCAAGGGCTGATTTGCTGCAGGCCTTACCTGGAGCTGATTGGGCAATAGTAACACGTCATGCTTTTTAGTTGGTAGTGTCCATATGGCTTAATTTTACGATGAATAATATTTTACGGTTTATACAAAAATTTATCTTCCGTCAATCTTAGATCCGATGCCGTCGTCTTCCATTATTTCAAACACCTGGTCAATGTTGTTACTGCGACTAACCATTCACGTGAAATGCCCTCCTGGAATGTCCACTCCATAAACAACCTCTACATTTTATCCCCACGCAATGTGGAGCATCACTTCTTCAAGACCATAGCCACTACCCGGCTCAAATGATTAACTCTCTGTTGTTGAGCAGGTAGTAATTCAAAACACATCATGCACAACCTCTTCCGCCAGGAGACCTGATTTGGTACTGCGCATAATATATCCCGATAACTGGCTGTAATATGTTTTGAATAGTTGACCAAAGGCGCTTTCATCACCAAAGCCACTTTTAAAAGCAGCGGCTCAATACTATTTTTGGAGTAATAAGACAAGCAGTAAGTTTTTGGATGTAAAAAATGACGAAGTTAAAACTAAGTTAAAGGTTAAATTTGTTTTCCCATCATGGGATGGCAAAAATAATTTCAGGTTGGTTTTGTATTGCGGTTTGATCTTTATAACTCCAATTAAGTTAGAGTATTTAAAATTAATCGCAACCCCGTGCCTCCCTGCCTTCGTGGTTCCAAAACTCTCACCAGTCTCGAGGCTTGGAGATTTAGCTACGCCTTCATTATTTTATATTACTCCAACTTCACCAAGAGACACAAAAGACATTTTTCCGTATTTTTGGTAAAATTGTCCTTTATGAAAGAAGTATCCATTCCACCTTCTACAGAAAAATTACAGGAACAGGCTTTATTAGCTGTAAGGATGGCTAAATCGGATAACCTGTCTACCTGGGCCATCCTGGGTGGTACCACCTTCATGATAAAAGAGCCAGTTTCAGCCCTCGATTTTCTTGCTGCAAGTATCAGGGGAATTCCAAAGCAGGCCGTTGAACACCTGGCGACCATTATGAGGATTCCCATGAAAGATATGGCTGCTCTACTGAATATTTCCTACAAAACTTTGGCCCGGAAACGGAAAACCGATATTTTAAATACCGTCGTTTCCTCCCTGTCTATTGAAATTTCCAACACCATA
>JBBPYM010000329.1:0-4205 GCA_038199905.1 Chitinophagales bacterium
AACCAGCAACTGAAGCTGCTCAATAATTAATTTTTACTTCTTTATAGTTAGAACCTGTTGATTTATTCGACAGGTTTTTTTTATTTGGCCATTAGCCCCCCGAACCGAAAACTATGTCAGCAACGGCGCGGATTACCAGCACCCCTTTCTTGAACCCGATTTCTTACGTTACTACGTTTTCAGGGTACTATGAATTCCATGACAAGCTCACATCGGCTCCGGTCCCCATTCAAAAAAAATAGAACGATTCCGCGTCCTCACTTTAATTTTGCATTTATGCGACTCATCGTTTTTATCACAATGATCATTTTATTCAAACCCTGTGTGGCGCAAAAGACCGACACGATAAAAAAATATCTTGATAAAAACTTAATACTAACCAACAAGGCAGGGGCTTTCTATGTTGCAATAGCTTTCCCCCAGGGAGATCACTGGGTGCTTAGATCTACCTATGCCGATAAGGCACCTATTATTGAATCTTATTTTACCGATAAAAAACTAACGATCAGGGATGGCTCTTTTTCCGCGTTTTATTCCGGCGGGGTGTTGGCTCTCCAGGGACATTTTACAAATAACCAGCGGACAGGAGTGTGGAAGTCATGGCATAAGAATGGACAATTAAAAGATTCCGGCACCATAAAAAACGACAAGCTTACCGGCACATGGACAACCTGGTATGAAAACGGAACCCCAATGACCACTGCGCAATTTGCAGAAGAGGCTGGCCTGGTCGCAACCACCATCATGCCCAAATCTTTACTGCAGTTTCCGCCTGCCGTGGCAATTAAAAACGGTGCGTGGCAGACCTGGAGTTCTAGCGGTCAACAAAAGGATTCTGGTTACTACCGCGATAACTTCAAATTCGGATTCTGGAGAACCTGGTATGAAAATGGAAAGCCAGAATCCGAAGGCTCTTACGCTGCAGATGAACATCTTGAAGGCAACTGGACATTCTACCGGGAAGATGGCAGTATCAGCACCAAGGAAAAATATGAAGAAAACAAGTTGAAAGACCTTCAGTGTTTCGATGAAAAAGGAAAAGCAACAGGCAGCTTTTGTAGTATTGCCAAACCGCCTGTTTTACTGGGCACCCCATACGACTGGAAGTTGTTTTTTGATACCCATTTACAGTGGTCGAAAGAATCGGTAAAAAATAGCATGGGCGGTACAATTACCATTCGTTTTGTTATCGGGAAAGACGGCAAGCTCAGCAATCATACGCTGCTAAACTCACCTGATGAAATGGTGTCGGCAGACATCGAAAAGGTGGTTAGCCTCATGACCAACTGGTCTCCGGCGATTTTACACAACCGCCCATTTGAATATAGCTTTGATTACGTGGTGCAATTTTTTCCTTAAAAATCTTTATCTAACACCTGCCTTATTAAGTTAAAGATTTATAAAGTAAGAAGGAAGACAGTGGGTTACAGCGAAGAATTTATATTTTGAAATATGATGCCTGTCATAGTTAAAAAACTATTTGTTAACGTTATCTCCGCCATCGTGTTAATCAGGTCATTCTCTCAGGAAATTGCCATGGGGCCGTTTCATTTTGACGAGACGTATAGCCATGCTCATCCTGAAAATGCTCCCTACAAGGCTTATTCTCAGAAGGTCAACAACAGTTTCCTGACCACCTTTTACTCCGAACCTGCTATCAAAGTTGCCACGCTTACATTTTCAGATAAACTCCTTAGTCAAAAACATGGTGCGATAACTGTTTATAATGAAAACGGCAGTGTAATGTTCACCGGCAACTATAAATATAATCGGTTACACGGCAGATGGTCAAGCTGGTACCCAAACCTTGTAATTTGTGATTCCGGTAATTTAAAAAACAACCTGCCAGATGGCGTTTGGAAAACCTGGTATCCTGATGGTGAATTGCGTTCAGTTAGAACCTTCAATTCTTATAAATACGAATCGTTAATGAATGAGATCAGGAGAAATAATAACCCGCTCTCATTTTTCTATCTGACATCAATGTCCAAACAAAATAAAAACCTTATTTAGTATCACACGAATGCCGGCAATTCATACACTACACTGGCAATAAGTAACCAGCAAAATAGAAGATCAAATATCTCACTTAAAGACCTGGCTGAAATAAATACAACTGTTGATACGGAAGACTACCTGCCTCCTTTCACAAAGGGACTGCATCTTGGGTTATATATGAATCTTTATGCAGGTGGAGCAGTTAAAGATTCTGGTTATTATAAGAATGGGCTGCGTGATGGCATCTGGGAAGAATGAATCGAAAACGGCGTAGTACGTTCAATAGGTTTTTACCAGCATGGGCTGAAAAAGAACACCTGGAAATTCTTTAATGCCAAAGGCAAACTTTTATACTCCCAGCATTACGACCGTCACGGAAGACCGGATCATGTGAAGGAGTTTGTAGATTAATAAATAATTCGGAAGACCAAACGCGAAGCACAAAAAGGTTACAGATTTATTGAATCCTCACAACCCCGCCGCCGTTATACGAATGGTATTCTCCGTTATACATTGCATCAGCACTCACCGGCCCCATATGGTAAACGCCTGCAGACACCGCCCTCACCGCGTAGTAGTAAGTTTGTTTACTGGCATGCAGATCAACAAACAGGTTAATGCGGTCGTCTCTCACATCAAGTTGGATTGGGTTACTGGCATCTTTTATCCACTCCATGCCAGGTATCTCCTTAGTGCGGGGGTTTTCTATTTCGAAACCAGCTGGCAACAAGTCCGTTATAACAATATTATCAATGCTGCCTGCATAGGATTTCTCCAATGTTAGCTGAACCACCACAAGTTCATTCTGTTTAAAGTTATAACCGGAAATAGCCCTGCCAAACCGATCAAAGAATTTGCGTCTGACCTTAATATAACTATCCTCTTCCTTGTAACTTCCGCTCACGCTGATACCTTCACTTTGCCACCAATAATACAAACGACCGTTACCTTTTGTGGCAAGTTCTACATTTGTACCACCCAGTTGTTTGGCGCTAAGTTTTAGCGGTGCACCATTAACTTTGCCAACTACTTTTCCATTCATTTTTACCTCCGCTGTTATTGTTGATTGTGCAGAAGCTTTAGACAATTTCCCTAACGCGAGCAGGCTGAAAGCGCTTTCCTGCGTGCTGTACCAGCTTCGTTGCTTCAGTTTGTCGGCCACATGCCTTGCCATTATAGGCACCTGTTCGTTCCCGGGTTCCACCTCTATCAATACATTTAAAGCGATGGCTTCGTCACGGATGTCGGAATAAAAACTTCCGCCGGTCTGTGCTACTGAAGTCTCACCACTAAAAGACGATGGGAGCAATTGCCTGAAACTATTTTTATCACCGGCAATCGCATATGCGGCGGCCAACAAGTAACGAGCGTCAAGACTTAACAATTGAGGGTTAGCCTTATAATAATTCATTGCGCTTATGTTGGGCCTGCCCGCCACTGCAAGCACGTACAGGCTATAAGCAATTTCTTTGGGAGCGATTTTCTTTTGTTCAGTACGATTATAATAATAGTTGATGGTCTGTTTATTTTTAAGCTTGTTGTTAACATAAGCAAGCAGCGTTTCAACGAGCGACTTGTCCACTTCGTACCCCGCCTTCTGCGCCTCAATAAGGAATTGCGCTGCATAAACACTTACCCACCAGTTCTCTGTTCCTTCATTATCCCATAACATGATCGCCCCATTGTATAGCTGCCGCATTTTAATTTTTCTTATCGCTTCCTGTATGTTGTAATTAGCATTAGTGTTCCCTCCTTTTCCAACTTGTACCATGTCAGAGAGATCAGCATAGTATAACTGCGGAAAAGCTGCAGATATGGCTTGCTCCGTACATCCATAAGGATACTGAACAAGGAAACGCAACTGGGTTCCCAGTTCCAACGCCGGAGAACGGCTCACTACAAGATTATAATTGGTGCTTCCCGCCATAAAATCGCTCGTGTTTATAACGAAACGCTGTGATGCGCCACCATTCACTGACCCACTACCAGTGATCTTTTGCAAAGTTGATGCGGGCCGCACGCTTATTTCCGTTTCATCTGCAAATTGTTCGCCCCTTGCCTCCACCGACACTTGTACCTTACCTACATCAATAGCCGAAGATGCCACAACCCGGAACACTGTGCGGGCTTCGCTATTGGCTCCGACATTTACGGTTGCCCGATTTTCACCAACAATTCTTAATGGACCAGTAACTTTGATACTCGCA
>JBBPYM010000330.1:0-5785 GCA_038199905.1 Chitinophagales bacterium
AGATAATTTTGATACCTTGAATGAGAAATTTTTTGTTGCAGAAAAAGAGACTGATCACATAATGTTTCGTACCAGCAAATGCAAAACGGAACGACAGACGGGTAGAAAATCTGTTCCAGCGGAACGGTCCAATGAAGTATACGAAAAATAAGCAACGATACCAATCAACAACCTTTTGTTTCATCCGAACAAATCCTCAAATTAAAAACCATCGTCCGAGCCATCAGCCTTTTTTGGTTTTACCTGCTTTGCCTGCTTGATCCGGTAGTTGAGGGTCAGGTTTACCTGCCTCCGGCGACCCTGTGAATTGCCCTCAGTGTAAAAATTTATACCTTCGGAAATATACCGCGACTTGCGTGAATTAAACAAATCAAGCACCGTAAAATTCAAAGTTCCCTTGCCATAGAATACATCTTTGCTAACGGAAAAATCCGCATAATAAAGCGACTTGCGTTTGCCCTGCACCGTTTTCTGCGGAGCTTCATAATTCATTCTTAACTGGAGGTCTATCTTTTCGGGTAGCGCAAACCGTGAGGTCTGGCGGATGAACCAGCTATAGGTAGATGTTTTATAAGTTTTAACAATATTGCTCCCGTCTATATCCGCATGAAAGAAATTAAAATTCAAATCCATTTTCCACCAGGTATACGGAGAATAGGTACTGATAAATTCAGCCCCATAAGCTTGTTCCGATACTAGGTTCTCAGGCCTGGTAACAGAATTGCCCTGCAGATTCACTTGCCTGATGCTGTTGATTTTGCCCTTTGTATCGCGGTAGTAAAGCGACGAAGATAAAGAGCCTTTTTCAAAACTTTTGAGATGACCCATCTCCAGTGCATTCGTGAATTCAGGGTTGAGGTCGGGATTGCCGCTGAAGAAATTCCGGCTGTCGGAAAAGGTCATAAAGGGACTTAAATCGTTATAAACCGGTCTGCGTACCCTGCGGCTGTAACTTAGCTGGATAGCATTCTCGCCCGGTATCGCCCATGACAGGTGCGCGCTGGGAAATAGGTTTTTATAGTTCCGCGGGTTTACTTCTTTCGTTTCCTTCAATGTTGTCTGTACTTCTGTCCATTCCGCGCGTAATCCCGCCTGGTAGGATAGTTTACCCGTTTTGTTCCCGAGAATGCCATACACAGCATGAATATTCTCATCGTACAAGAATATATTATCCAGCCCCGGCATCGGCAGAAACTCGCCTGAGGCATTCTTTTCATTCACAACATAATCATTCACCATATCACGGAAACTGCTTCTCAGGCCGGTTTCAAATTTCCCATCCTTGCCGATTGGCCTGATATAATCAACCTGCACTAAATATTGCTTTTCATATTCATCGTTTACGGAATTCTGAACAAGTCCTTTTGCTGGATTTTCCATTCCATCCAGCTTGAAATAATTTTGGGTAAACAGTTGACTTGATCTTTCCCAATTGTCAAGGAACTTCACTTCACCAACCAGTTCATGACCCTTGCCAGCAAACGACTTTTTATAAACAACCGAGTACTCGGAGTTAGGCTCAGCCTCATTTTCCACCTGTTGACGGGTGATGGTGCTTTGTTGGTTGGATAAGGTATTTATATAGTCCTTATAAACGATATCAGTGATGCGTTTTACATCACTTCTTCTAAACAGATAGGAGGCGGTAAGCACACTTTTCTCGCTGAAGTAATAATCAACTCCGCCACGAATGTTGTTATTAAAACCACGAATAAGGTTTTTATTATTTTGTTGAAGGATGGAAACTGTATCCTTATTGTATACTTCCTGGTATAATGAGCTTCTGCCAGGTTGTTTACGATAGGCGATACCGTAATTAATGAAAAAGTTTACTTTTTTATGACGATAATTAAAGTTAGCCGCCGCTCCGTAGTTGGCTGGGTTACCCGTTGTTAGCTCAAGGGAACCGTTAAAACCCTGCTTTTGATCTTTCTTTAAAATGATATTCAGTATGCCGGCCATACCTTCCGCTTCATACCGTGCAGACGGGTTTGTAATGATCTCGACCCGTTCAATCATGCTTGCCTGCAGTTGCTGCAGCCCGCTGCCGCCTTTAAAACTTACCAGGCCTGATGGTTTGCCATCTATCAGTATGCGAACACCGTCGCTTCCCCTGAGTTTGACATTTCCCTCTGGATCCACAGACACGGAGGGGATATTCGTGAGAATGTCTATGGCTGAGCCACCAGCATTGGCAAGGTCGGCACCTACGTTGAAAATCTTTTTATCCAGCGACAATTGCATGGAGCTTTTTTCTGCCTGGACCACTACTTCGTTCAATACTTCCGACTTATGAAAAAGTTTTATCGTTCCGATATCGAGCGTTAAACCATCTTTTAACAACACAAGTTCTTTTGACCGGTAAGAGCTATAACCCATAAAATCGATGACTGCGTAATACCGGCCCAGCCCCACTTCGATTGCAAAGGAACCATCAGGCCCAGCTATATTGCCGTTGACGAGTTTTTTGCCGGGGCTGGTAAACACCTGGATGTTGGCAAGGTTTAATGCACTTGAAGAAGCAGAGTCCAGCACGCGTCCTTTTACGATTGCTTTGCCAGCGGACTGTGCGGACGTTGTAAGATCCAGCACTACCAGGAGTAAAAGGGTGCTGAAAATATGCCGGATGATATATTTCATGTTGATGCTGTGATAATAAGATTTGAGGGTCAAATGTAGGCTAAAACATTGTGCTACAGAAGGCCTGCAGCAACTTTATCGGCGAGACAAAGGTGCTTTTACACCCGTTTCTTAAAAGTGTACGCAGCTTACTTGCTTCCCAGATGCCTTCATTTTGATTCGATCCTCGTAAATATAGCCATGTTACTGGTGATGCCGCCATCCCTGAGGAAAAGTTTCACAGAACTATTATAATATTGCAGTATGTAAACATAACCCTCGTAGCATACCTTGCAGCGTTAAAAACAAATAATTTATTGTAGATCACTTTCTATAACCCTAAAGTTGATGATGAACAATTTACTAAAAAGAATGCTGCACTTCGTTTTTTTGATAATTGCATGCCAGGTTCCCGCTCTGTATGCACAGGAGGTGAAACCTGCTGTAGTTGACAGGCTAACCCCCGCAGATTATTCCAAAATGAACGGGTATGTTGGAAAAAAATTAGACCAGTCATACGAGAGCAGGATACTTAAACAGGATGTAGATCATTTGGTAGAACCTTTCCGGCATCGCACGGAATCACGTTTGTGGCAGAGCGAATTCTGGGGCAAATGGTTTACATCCGCCGTACTGGCCTATAAATATCGCCCGGAACCGGCACTTATGAAAGTATTACAGTCTGCAGTAAGCGGTCTTATCTCAACACAGTCAGCAGATGGTTATATTGGAAACTATAGCCCTGACCACCACCTGGAGCAATGGGATATCTGGGGAAGAAAATATTGCATGCTCGGCCTGCTCGACTACTACGAGTTAACAAAAGACAAGGCAAGCCTGGCTGCTGCAACAAAAGTAGCCGATCACCTGATCGGGGAGATAAACAGTGCCGACGGTATCATTGTAAACAAAGGAAACTACAGGGGTATGGCCGCTTCATCGGTGTTGGAGCCGATAGTTAAATTGTACCGCATCACTAAAAATGAAAAGTACCTGTCGTTTGCAAAAACAATCGTAAAACAATGGGAAACACCTGCAGGTCCAAACTTAATCAGCAAAGCGGGAATAGACGTGAGCAAGCGCTTCCCGAAACCGGCATCCTGGTACAGCAAAGAGCAAGGACAAAAAGCTTACGAGATGATGTCTTGTTATGAAGGGCTGCTTGAACTTTACAGGATTACGGGTGATCCAACTTATAAAGAAGCCGTGGAAAGAACATGGCAGAATATCAAAGACACAGAGATTAATATCACAGGTTCTGGTGCGTCCGAGGAGATGTGGTTCGGAGGCAACAAATTGCAAATCGGTCCGGTAACACATTTCCAGGAGACGTGTGTAACGGTTACCTGGATAAAATTAAACCAACAGCTACTGAGGCTTACTGGTGACTCAAAATACGCTGACCAGATAGAGCGTTCGTATTACAATGCGCTGTTAGCATCACTGAGCTCCGATGCCACCGAGTGGGCGAAATATACTCCTCTTAATGGCCAAAGGCTTCCTGGCAGCGGCCAGTGCGGTATGAATTTAAACTGTTGTGATGCCAGTGGTCCGCGTGGTCAATTCACGTTGCCACTTACAACGGTGATGGGTACACGCGAAGGGGTGTCGGTGAATTTTTTTGTTGACGGCTCCTACCAGCTAAAATCTCCGGGTGGCAGAAAAATCACGCTTATTCAAACCACCGATTACCCTGTTTCAGGAAATATAAAAATAGGTCTCGACCTCATTGCAGATGAAGAGATGACGATCCAGGTAAGGATACCGGCCTGGAGCATGATAAATAAAGTGAAACTGAACAACCAGGAGATCACTGACGTGAAACCAGGCGGGTACCTGGCAATTAAAAGGAAATGGTCATCAAAAGATATCATTAGTATAGAGCTGGATATGCGGGGGAAGGTTGAGATGCAGGGAGAAACCCAAAAGTTTGCGGCGATCACCAGGGGACCCATCGTTTTAACAAGAGACTCGAGGCTTACTGGTCCTGCTTTGATAACGGTTAACCGGCCGGCTGCAGATAAAAATGATTTTATTCAATTAACACCTGTCCCGGCAAAAAGCATGGATGAATACTGGATGGTTTTTTCATCAAAGTTTATCCCTGAATCATACGCGGAAAAAGGCGCGGATCCGATAGAGATCATGCTTTGTGATTATGCGTCGGCAGGTAACGGTAAGGAACAGTCGACATTTGAAGTTTGGCTACCTCAATTATATAGTGGACGGTCTAACTGATCACCTGTCCTGACTCACAAAATATTAAACGATTGAAATGATTTGTATGATAAAAAAAATAATGGTCCGCTGTATGTTTACGGCCGTTGCTATATCGCTGGCGATAGCAGCCATTGCGCAATCCAGTAAGGAAACCCGCGTTATGACCTATAACATTCGTTACAAGAACAGCATTGACAGTCTTAATGGGTGGGAGTACAGAAAGGATAACGTTAGTTCGCTTATAAAGTATCACCAGGCGGATATAGTTGGCGTTCAGGAAGCCTTCCTTGTTCAGATCAATGATATGGAAAAAAGATTGCCTGGTTATAAATGGTATGGCGTGGCGCGCGTAACAGGACCGAGTGCTGAATACGCAGCCATATTTTACCGTGCCGACAAATACAAACTGCTGGATTCCGGCACCTTCTGGTTCTCAGAAACTCCCTACATAAAAGAAACTAAAAGTTGGGATGCCATGTACCCAAGGGTTGCTTCCTGGTGCAAGTTTCGGGATAAAAAAAATGGTACTGTGTTCTATTTCTTCAACACCCATCTCGATCATGTCGGTGAAATAGCCAGACAGCACAGCGCTGATATCCTAAATCAACAGATCGACTCAATTGCAAAAAAGCTGCCCGTGATATTGACGGGTGATTTCAACTCGGTCCCAACATCGGTCGCCTACAAAAAGATAAAGGGTCACGAAAAGTTAAATGACGCGTTGGATATCACTATGACACCGCATTATGGCCCTGTAAATACATCCAGCGGTTTTAGGGTATCCGACAGGCCCATCAGGGCTAGGATCGACTATGTATTTGTAACTAAGAAAGTACAGGTATTACAACATGTTACGATTACGGATCAGCAGGAGGCAAGGTACTACTCGGACCATCTTCCCGTACTCGCCGTCTTAAACATACGATAACAACAGAAACCTACTTGC
>JBBPYM010000331.1:0-11632 GCA_038199905.1 Chitinophagales bacterium
ACCTTTTCCGGCGCCTGTTACTAAAGCAATTTTTCCTTTTAGGGATTCCATAGTGTTGTTTTTTTAAATTAACGATCCATTTGTTCCAAAGTTATACAGATGCGAATGAATTGCAACTTTTAAAAAATTGTGGAACTTTTAGCAACATGAATCTTACTAGGAAACCATTTTTATGCAAGTAGAATCAGGGTAACTATAATGTATGACCGAAGATGTTTGAGCGATAAAACTGATTATAACTTTTAAAGAAAAGCCCGGTATAAATACCAGGCTTTTCTTTAATGAAATGCGAATATCTAAGCAGGTTGTGTTACAACCAGGTCCGAAATGTCTTTGAGCCATGCCGTTAGTACTGTAAGTTCTCTCTGTTCTACTATCCCCCGTTTTAAGAGTGCCTCGTAGGTGTTAAATAAGTTATCCGAAATGCTTTTACCCGCCGAAACAGATGCCATCGTAATTTCCATTACGTCGTCACAATGTTTGTACATAGGGACTTCGGAAATAAAATCTTTTACATAATCATGGGGGTTTCTTTTTTGCACAACGGTGGCGTCCACAAAACCCAAATGATAATCGTATAACCACATGATGGGTTGCGCAATATATCCCCTGAGGATGTCAGTAAAGCGAAAGGTGACATAGGTAGGCAGGTATAGTAATGCGAACAGTTCTTTTCTTATCATGGTATTTTGAGTATTGAAGGGACTGATAGTTCCTTTGCCCAAAACCAGCGGTGAACGATTGTTAAAATAGCAGGGGGTATCATTCGTTAGCCTGTAGATCGCATCTACATCAGGATCTTCATCCGCTAGTCCCTGCCACATTCCCACTTTTGATGGCCGGGTGGTGAGTTGCTTTTCCAGATCAAACTTTGTTTTTATAAGTTGTAAGGGAAGTCCCCTCGGCCATATAGGATCATTGGTGTACAGTTGATAAACATTTATGAAACCTTTATCTGCCGGTATGTAATCAAAATTACCTTCAAAGGAAGGAAAGCACCAATTGTCTTTTGGAATGTTGTCGTCATCAGTGTCAATAATAATCTCAGCACCGTCGGCGATAGCTTTGAGGTACCCAATCATCTTCCTGGAGTAATGGTTGAAAGGAAGCACCTGGCTCAATTGAGATCCCAGGTTTTCATGTTCATCGGTTGATAGAAACTCTGCTCCATTACAATACCAGTTGGCCGGAGATTTTTTATCTCCTACAACTATGAGTTTATGGCCTTTCATTTTTGCGAATGCCAGTACTGCTTCAGTCGGTTCATAGATTGATGTGATGACGATATACTTATTAATACTGTTTACATTTTCCATTTGGATAACTTTATCGGGTGAATGTATAAGATGTCTTCAGGAAAATTCGAAAGCAATTCCTGCAGGTTGTAGTGATATCGTTGCATTTGTTCTTCATAGTACCCGGAAGATTCCTTTGTGTAGGTCCAATAAATATCCCCTTGTTGATTAAGCTGCGGTTCCGTGATCACGTTTTCCGAAGCAAGCAGCAAAGCGGTAGGCAAAGCAAACTCAACAAATAATTCATTGGCAGCAAAAGCGCCGCAATACTGACAGAATTTCTTTATGGATGCTCCCGCAACAATCACCAGGTCTGAATAAGAACCTACGAGCGGGTAGGAGAGATGAAATTGCTTTTTCAATGACCTCACATGTAATAAATATTTTGCCAGGTGCCTTCGTTGCTGGTGACTGCCAAGTGAGAAAGGAAATAGACCGCCCCTTACGTCCTGGTAGCTGAGTGCTTTTAATGAATAACCGTGTTGCTTCAGGATAGCCTTTGCTTCAGAAAATGAAGGCATTTCTTTCTTTAATTCAGTTCCTTCTTTTTCATGTTGGTATCTCACTACATCTTTTATTCTCCACCAATAAAACCTGCTCGGTTTACCCGGACTGGCTTTGAAGTGTTCAAAATGCAGCGTGTTATTATTGGTGAGGTTATGGAGCTCAAATATCTCCGGTATAAAGCTTGTTTCGCTGGATAGGTTAAAAAACTGTTTGTAATTGTTTTCGTTGATCGCGGGATTTAGCATCAAATCGTCTGCGACAAACAGATAGTGCTCAAATTGCTCCGAAAAATAATGTTTGAGTCCCTGCGCCATATAACCCTGGAAATAAAATGAGCTTTCGTAAACCGGTATTACATTGGCTTTGTCGCCATCATAAAATGGCACCAGGTAAAAGATATTGCTGAATCTTGTTTTGTATATTTCTTCCAGCAGCGCGATATTTCTATCGTACCGGTGATTAAAAACGAATACCAGTGCTACTTTTGTTTGCATCAATATATTATGTTTACATTAATCCAGCAGAAATTGTCAATTCAAAACTCCTCTGCGTTCCTCTGCGCTTCCTCTTGGCGTTCCTCTGCGGTTAAAAAAGCCCTCGCAACTCTCATCAGTTCCGCAAAAACTTATTTACCAGAGGCAGCAGATACTTGTTAAGCGCCTTTTTAACGATGCTCCGAAATTCCTTATCCGCTAACAAAACTATACACACAAAGAACAGTGTAAAAATGCCGGAGTTTATAACCAACTTCGTAAAATACATCCCCGCGGGCACCAGGTTTTCAACAAGTTTTTTAAAGCCTATACCCGCCAGTATAGATGATGGAATAATAAAAGCCCATGGACTGATAGCGTTTTTTAAAAGAGACATCTCCAGGTAGCCCATTTTATAAACCCTGTAATTATAGAAGAAGAAGTCGGCGGCAAGTGTCATAAACAGCGATACAACAAGTGTTCCTATAATGCCGTAAAATCTTGCTGCAAAGAACATCAGTACACCATAACAAATGTTTCGCGTGATATTGAACAGGCTGTTCATTTTTATATCTCCCAGGGCATAACCAACATTTGCCATAAAAGTACACAGGAGACTGAAGAAGAAATTGGCAATCAGCAAAGACACTATAATGTTACCGGCAAACTGGCCCTTGCCCGTCCATGCTGTCAATAAATTTTCATAGTTAAGAAAAAACATCAGTGCGGCAAAGAGTGTGGCGTAAGAATAAAACCTGAATTGTACATTAATCAGGTTTACAATAGAGGCTTTGTCGCCCATACCTTTGGAGTGTGATATCAATGGCATTAGTGCCACCGAATGCCGCCCGATAAGAGAGTATGTAACATTAAGGGGCCTTTTATTTATTTCATAAATCGTGATCATTGCCGGGGATATAAACCTTGCAAGCACAATCATATCAACACTATATGCCAGGCCGGAGATTATTTTTGAGGACGAGGTAAAGGAAAAGATTTTTATAAATCCTTTGAAATGCAGTCTTTGGAATACAATTTTAATATGGTTCTTTTCCAGCACCTTGAGCATGGAGCCTAAGTTGTAGATGTTAAGAAAGAACGCCCTCGAGAGGTTGGCAATGGCGATAGACATCACTCCATAATCCAGGTAGAGAAATAGGAGATTTACAAAGAGAAAAATAAAATTAGCGATCAGCGAAGCTATTGCCACCTGTGCCGAATTATGTAAACCCTGGTTGATGCCCGACATACTGAATGATACCAGTGACAAGCCGGTGGCAATAACGGTAAGTACAAGCGCCATCGACAGATGCGGATATTTCGTTACGTCTTTATCTATGAGGCTGCCTATAAAAAAATAGCAGGCGTAACCCAGCATAATAGCAATAAGCAGGATAAAAGCAGAAGCAATAAATCCTGATCCTATATATTTACCTATCTCCGAATCTTGTTTTAACCCACGGAGTTCCGCAATTTTTTGTTGAAGCACTTCTCCGATCCCCGGATCTACCAGCGTCATCCAGCCGAGAATATTTCCCGTAGCCAGCCAAACACCCAGCGTGGTTGCATCAATATGGTGAAGATAAAGGGGAAATAAAAGTATTGAATTAAATATGTTGGTAAGTACCCAGCCATATTGAAAGATGAAGTTCCACTTTAGTATTTTTTTGTCCATCAGCTTTATAAGTACAGATAACCGAATCGTAAAATTAAAGGAATAAGTATCATTGGGAGGATTTTAGTTGAAAGCTGCGTTTTGGCACACTTGCTATCAGCTATCAGCCAGCTTTTACCTTAAACTTTGGCGCAATCCACGATTTCATTACTTGAGTTTATCGACAAGAGTTTATGTTTTATCCGCAAACTAAATGACATATCAGTCGAGCATAAGGCCTTCTTAGCTGATGGCCGATAGCTGACAACCCATGCGTCATTTAATGCTTAACATAACACTAGTAACCCGCTATTAGTCATCACCCAAACCATCCTGCCTCTTCTTATAGAACCAATCACGTATGTCTTTCTCATTCATATCTTCCCAGTACCTGGTTGAATGAATGATTTTTCTGCCTTCACTAGATAATTTGTCAGGTGCTGCCGGGAGTCCCTTCCATGAACAGGCGAAAGGTTGGTCTTTTTGTGAAAGGCTGCCTAGTTGAAATCCAATCGATTTAACCAGCAACGCAAAAATATGATCTTCGCCCAGGTTCAGTGTTTGCAGTTTATAATCGGGAAGCAATCCAAGTTCCCGCAATTTTGACAAGCTCTTTTCGCTCAGAAAATAGGCGCCTCCAAAAACGCTTTCTCCTGTGCGGTATCCATTCGCCAGGGCTTTCAGGTATAGTTTACGCAGGTACCAGTTCGCATAGGGCCTGCGAATAAATTTCCATGTTGTGGTGCCGTTGAGTATTCTTCTGCGCGGCCACCCCAGGTCCCAGGGATCGCCATTATAATTTAAAGGATATTGTCCGGCAATGCCCATCAGCGGTTCTTTTTCAAAAAGCTGGAGGGCTTCTTTTTCGGGCGCTGAATTTATTATCAGTGCGTCAGTATCCAGTTTAAGTAGCAGCTTGAATTGATAGTTTTCCAACGCAAAGGCAAACGCCTGCGCCAGGGAAATATACAAGCCCGCCCATCCGCCCATGGGTTTACTGGTTTTGATGAGGTCCGCATCTGGGAACATTGTGTTAACCTGTGCTCCAATCCCCTGGTGCGAATCATCAAGCAGAATAAACTGGTAACTGCGTTTTGTATAATGTATATAACTGTTTATGGTGTCTGCTACGAAAGAGTTATCGCTCCCCGGGCCTATAGGAATTACTACTATTATGTCTACAGACCTTTTCATATTCAACTGGTGACGGGTTACTGCTGTTGCTTGATAAATAAATACAACTAAGCTATTCTGGCTTCTTTATTGAGACAGCACTTGTCTATAAGCGCAAATATTTCGGGATCTTGCTCTAGATCAAATTTCCTGGCAAACAAGGCGGTTGAACTTACAATATTATCAAAATATTTTTCATTAAGAAATTCAGGGTGTGCAGTATTTTCCGTTTGCCACCTGGCAAATCTTTTATTATCGTTGACGATGTTTTTAATAATTCGTTCGTCTGTTGCGTTTAATAATATCGTTTGAAAAAAAACTTCATCAGGTGCAAACGTAGACCGGTGGTATTCACTGTAACTGGGATTTTCATCAACGAAATGCAGTATATAGTCGAGCGCATAACTATCGATAGTCCACCACTGAGAACCAGCGTAAGGCTGTAGGTCCTTAGGCTGATTTCTTCTTAAGAAAGGAACGTAACTACTCAAAAGGTTCACGGCCCTGGAACTGAAGAGTTGGTGTGGTTTCAACCCAAAAAAATACTTGTCCAGTCTGTACATTCCTCCTCTGGGTTGCCACTTTTCATGGTTGGGGATCTTAAAATGTTCCATAAAGATTCGCTGCTCTGAATGCTTAAAAAACTTATTGATGTACTCATTGCTTTTAATTGGATAATCCTGACCACTCAACAGCGTTATTGTGTGAAAATTTATGTTGGAGTCTTTGGCGGCCCTCATAGCTTTCAGAGTTGCCTCCACCAGGCTGAAGCCGGCCCACCGTGTATCCATTCTCTCCATGATCTGAACTCTGTCCGGCAGCGAGGTCAGCACCCCAAGGTCCGCGCCGGTCAGCTTCTTATCGATATGAATATAAAACCACGAGGAATGATCATCCAGTCTTTTCACTAACCTGAGCAGTTGTTCGATATTTTTGTGAGCCAGTATAAGGTAAGCTTTCTTCATTACAGCTTATTTTGTTTTAGTTTGGTTACAGCTTCGCTAATCTCGATCACACCAGTAACCAAGTTAATTTCAATCCGGTTTAAATAAGAAACTTTAAACGATCCATTATTACAAAACGTACGGCCTCAAAAACAATGTTTTTGGAGCAATAATACAGCGTAAGCGAATCGTTATTTTTGCTCTCAGGGTAGAGAACAATTTTGACATTAAATAGTGGGAGTAATCAAGGAATATTAAAGATATGAGGAACGGGTAAAATTACTATGCCGTCGAATCTCTACGCGAATATAATTATAAAAAATAGAATGCATGAATAAATGTAGAATAACACCTCAAACTATTTTGTATTGGTTTTAAAAACTGACCTATGCATATACTATTTAAATACCATCTGATATTGATACTTGCGGGCATTTACAGTGAAACCTTGTACCACCGATAGCCATATCCTTCCAGCGCAAAGTGAAGATTATCTTTTCCGGTTTTTAGATTATCTCCCGAGGAAAAGAAGTTTTTTAACTTGCTGCCACCCGCGTCTCCTTTTTTCAGGCTTAGTTTCTGACTGTCTTTACTAAAATTATGAATTACCAGTAAAACTGTTCCCTGCCATTCATACCGCATGGCCAGGAGGTGCGAATTGCTTGTTTCTACTATGTTGCTGTTACCGAAACTAATTTCCGGGCATTGCTTGTGTACGCTAATAATTTTTCGTGTCCAGTTTAATAGTGATCTGGGCTGCTTTTGTTCGGTCAGCACATTTACTGTCTTGTAACCAAAACTACCGGAATCTATCACTGGCATAATGGTGTTGTCACCGGTTGAAAAACCGCCATTTTTAGCCGTATCCCATTGCATGGGCGTTCTTACCGAACTGCGTTCATTCAGTACAAGATTATCACCCATTCCAATTTCATCGCCGTACCTTATCACAGGTGTACCAGGCAGAGAAAATAACACACTGTAAGCCAGTTCCAATTGCTTCATGTTATTGTTCATCATCGGCGCCAGCCTTCGCCTGATGCCCCTTTCATATAACTGCATATTTTTTTGCGGACCAAACTTGTCATATACCCTGTTACGTGCTCTCTTGCTCAGTCGTCCAAGGTCAAGTTCATCGTGGTTTCTTAAAAACAGGCCCCATTGTGAAATTTTTGGTATCTGCTGTGTTGCCTGCAGTGCCTGTCGCAATGGTTTAACGTCTCCTGTGGCAAGGGAATAAAACAAATGCTGGTTTACATAAAAATTAAACATCATCTGCATGGCATTACCGTCGGTACCAAAATATGGTTTCGTTTCTTTTGGCGGCACGTTGGCCTCGCCTAAAATGATGGCATCTTTATTCAGTGTTTTAAGATAGGCCCTTAGCTGGGTAAGTATTTCAAACTGGTGGTCAAATTTGTCTCCTTTCGTCTTGGGCACTTCGATAAAAAAGGGAACGGCATCCAGCCTGAAGCCTGCCATTCCCTGGTCGATCCAGTATTTGATGATCTTACGCAATTCAGTTTGAACTGCGGGATTTTGCACATTGATGTCTGGTTGAAAAGTATAGAACCTGTGATAGTAATACTCCCTGGCAACACTGTCATAGGTCCATGTCTCTTTTTGCACGCCGGGAAAAACCATGCCCACATTATAATTGGCCGGTTTTTTCTTCGACCATGTATACCATAACCGGAATGGAGAAGCAGCATTTTTACGTGCCTGCTGAAACCATGGGTGTTCTATGGAAGTATGGTTTAACACAAGGTCCATGATCACGCGGATGTTCCGTTTTCGCGCCCTCAACATAAATATCCTGAAGTCGTCGATAGTCCCCAGCCTTTTATCAATGCCAACAAAATCCGAAACATCATAACCGTCATCCTGGTTGGGTGTAGGCTGAAATGGCGCGAGCCAGATTACATTGATACCCAGAGAATCAAGATAGCCGAGCTTGCTGGTAAGACCCCTGAAATCACCTATTCCGTCGCCATTCGAGTCCTTAAAAACTTCCACATCCAGTGTGTAAATAACTGCATCCTTGTACCACAAGATGTTCGTGGAATCTGCCGTTACGGCCTTGTTAAATATTTCGTCCTTTTTTTCCTGGTCTTTGTCTAGGATCATTATTGCAATGGTTGCGATTACAGCTACCACCAGAATTAATAAATAGGATCTCGTTTTCTTCATGTTATAATCTTAACATTCTGTTCTATCGCAGGTAAGCAGTTATCACCGTCGTTCGAAAGTGTACATCCATTCTTTAAGTGTTGATTCAAATTCGTCGTTTAGTTGCTTTGGCAGCAGTCGCCACAGCCAGTTACTGCCACCCATTGCCGGTATGTTCATTCGGTTTTTTTCATCCAGCCCTAAAAGGTCCTGTACAGGAAGTATTACAGTATCTGCCACAGATGCATAAGCAAGTTGTGACAATACCGTATGAACATTGGCTTCCGTTAAAGGTTGCCCCGTATATTTTGTAAGCTTTCTACGGGTATCTTCATTTGTTTCATTCCTGTACCAGCCGAGTATAGTGTTGTTATCATGCGTACCGGTATACGCAAAGAAGTTCTTTGTGTAGTTGTGAGGGAGATGTTCTGAAAACGGAAAATTATAACCGAAAGCAAACTGTAAAACTTTCATCCCGGGGAAATGGAATTCATCGCGGAGCATATATACAGCATCATCGATATCACCAAGATCTTCTGCAAGGAAAGGTAGTGTACGCAGTTTTTTAAGCGCAACCCGAAAGAAATGAGCACCGGGACCGGGTTTCCACTCACCAATTCTTGCAGTGCTCTCGCCCGCAGGTACCTCCCAAAAAGAAGAGAATGCCCGGAAATGATCCAGGCGAATAAGGTCGAACAATTGTTTATTTTTCTCAAGACGATCTATCCACCAATCGTAATTACGTGACTTTAATACCTCCCAGTTAAAAACCGGCATTCCCCACAACTGGCCATCTTCACTAAACAAGTCGGGGGGTACGCCGGCAAGTCCGGTTCTTTCGCCAGCGTCGTTGATGGCAAAGATTTCTCTATTTGCCCACACGTCCGCGGAGTCGTAGCTAATATAAAACGGCAGGTCGCCTACCAGTTGAATGTGCAGGTCGTTGCAACGTTTCTTTAAGGCAAACCATTGGCTGTCAAAAACAAATTGTAGCCACTTTGCCTTTGTGATTTTATTTTGGTGTTCTATGGTGAAAGCCTTCAGCGTTTTTTCATCTCTTTGTTTAAAAGCGTCTGCCCATTCATACCAGGGCTTACCGTTGTTCATTTCTTTTAAAACAGCGTACAGGGAAAAATCGTGCAACCACTTATGTTCGCGGATGCAGAAATCCTCAAATGCCAGGTCTTTGGCAGGCCCGGTTATATTGTTGTAATTCTCCCAGGCTTTGTCAAGCAGTTGCAACTTTAATTTTTCAGCAGGCGCGTAGTCAATCATGCTTTTTGATGGCAGATGGTACAACGGCAGCTCTTTTTCGTCAATCAAACCTGCATTAACAAGTAACTGCGGACTTATCATTAGTATATTACCTGCACTACTGGATGTAGAACTATAGGGTGAATGGCCCTGTCCACCTTCCACTGGGTTCAGGGGAAGCATCTGCCAGTACTTCTGCCCGCTACGATGTAGAAAATCAGCAACAGTGTATGCTTCCGGTCCGAGATCGCCGATGCCAAAATCCGAGGGCAACGAAGTGATGTGCAACAAAATTCCGGCTCCCCTTTTTACGCTGGAAGCCTCAATTTTAAGGATAAGGAAAGGAACCGATTTAAAAAGATCCTGTATGGTTAATGAAGATATGTCATGACCAGTGGCACCGGATAAAAGGTTCTGCCATTTTCCTTTCAGCGCCTTAGGTAATACGATCTTCGTGTCTTTCCAATCCAGCTTAATGAGCGAAGTGTTTTGTTCTACGCACAGTGCTGCAATGTGCAACGGTACTGCAATGAGCATCCATGTTTCACCAAGTTTCCGTGCGTAAGCAAGTATATTATCTTTGTATTCTCCTTCAACAGTCAACGGGATATAAGTGCCATTAGAAAAAAGTGCCGGTTGCTGACTGCGCATCTGAAGCAGCGAATGAACCAGCCACATTTTTATGCGGCCATCAAAACGATTTCCCCAAAGTTCCTCTATAAGCTGTGCTTCCTGTTCGCGGTCGGTTAAAGAGTTTAGTAATCCTTCGTGTTTTTCAAAATCTACCGGTCGACGGTTGTCGGGATCAACAAAGCTGAGGTCCCATAATTCGCAACCCTGGTAAGTATCTGGTATTCCGGGACAAGTAAATTTGAGAATTACCTGCACCAGGGAATATACTATACCGTGATCTGCAATTATTTGATGCAGCTTACTAAAGCTTTGCCAGAACGGTGCGCTTTTATCCAGCAGTCCTACTGCAAATTTTTTGGTAGCGGTCTCGTACTCGTTGTCAGGCGCTGCCCAATCGCTATGGCTTTTTGCTTCGCGTAAAGCTTTTTCAAGGTACTGTTCCAGACGAGAGGCATAGTTGTCGTCTGCATCTCCCGGCATGGGATAAGTACCGAGCACAGTTTGGTAAATGAAGTATTCATCATTTACATCAGGGGCGCCTTTCTGCTTTAACGACAGGTTAAGCTGTTGCCATTCTTCAATGTTATGGAACCACTGCTCTGGTAATTCGGTTAAGACGTGCAACCTTGCCCTTACATCTTCTCCGCGTTTTGTATCGTGCGTGGATGTTGCGTTTAAGGAGAAGGGCCAGTCGTGGAAACGCTCCTGCATTTTTTGGTGGAACATTTCATTAGTAAAACCAAAAGCATCAGGAGCGTCGCCTACTTCGTTATGGGCAATAAACCGGTTAAAAGAGTACATCAGTGTGTCCTCAACGCCTTTGGCCATCAGTGGTCCGCTGAATTGCATACATCGCTGGTAAAAACGCGCGGCCCGTGAATTAAAGTCCTGGTTTCCTTCATGGGGGCGCTCCAGTAAAATATGTTCAAGCAATTTAGTTGCATCCAGGAGGCCAGGCTCTGACTCTTTTATTCTTTTGAAAATTTTTAATACTGCACCGGCTTCGGCTGGTTCTAACGGTAATGCATGACCGTAGAACCTGTACACCGGGCAATGAATGAGGAAGGTTCCTATGGCTTGCTTTAGTGTTCCGGGCATAAGGCTTTGCAATTGCTCATTGCCGACCAGGTTCATATCCAGGAAAAGCCGGTAAAGATTATCCAGGTCGCCCGCCATGTGCTCATTAAGAATATATGTCTTTTTATCCCGAACCTGTTGTGGCACTTTGGAATGGCGCCGGATTAAATTGTTGTAAAATTGAGTAAAGGTTTTTTCGTTCTTTTTTTCAGTAAGTAAGTTGCTGACCATTGCCAGGAATTCATAACCTGTAGCACCTTGTATGGGCCAATGCGCGGGGAGCTTCTCATCTGGTTCCAAAATTTTTTCAACAGCGATATAAGCATTACTGCCTGCGAGGATGCGCAGCCGGCGCAGGTATTCACCCGGATTATATAACCCGTCAATATGATCCACCCGTATTCCCTGTATGTTGCCTTGCTCCAATAGTGATTTCACGAGCTGATGATGTTC
>JBBPYM010000332.1:0-14861 GCA_038199905.1 Chitinophagales bacterium
AGATGATGACGGACTTGCCTGAAAGCAATGACCTATTGTGACAAAAACGCCAATAATGCTTTTTTGAAGCTTTCGAAAGATTGAATATGCGGTGAGTGACCCGTGTTTTCTATTTCAACCAGTTGCGCGTTTTTTATCTTTCTTGCTGTTTCCTTACCGAGCGCCGGGTAGTTTCCCAGGGTTTTCTTTAACGCTTCCGGCGCGAGGTTCTTGCCAATGGCAGTTCTATCACTCTGACCGATGATTAATAGCGTAGGGCATTTTACCTGGCCAAATTCATAGAGCACTGGTTGTGTAAATATCATATCGTAAGTGAGCGATGAGTTCCACGCTATTTTAGCATAATCCGGATTAATAGTCCACCCCGCCAGGAGGTTCGCCCACTTATCATATTCCGGTTTCCAATCACCTCCGTAATAATACTCCTGCTGGTATTTTTTTATTGCGGTATAATTCTGTTTGAGTTCCGATTTGTACCAGTCGTCAACAGGCTGATAGGGGACTTTAAGCTTCCAGTCTTCCAAACCGAGCGGATTTTCCAGCACCAACTTCTCCGTGAACGCCGGATACATCAATGCAAACCGGGTCGCAAGCATGCCTCCCATAGAATGGCCAACAATAACCGCGGTGCTAATTTGCAGCGAATCAAGAACTGCCTTCGTATTTTGCGCCAGTAGCTGGAAAGAATATTGAATGTGCGCCGGCTTGGTAGACTTACCAAACCCTACCTGGTCTGGTATCACTACGCGAAAGCCATTAGCGCTTAACTCTCTTGCGGTGGTTTCCCAATAGTAACCGTTGAAATTTTTTCCATGAAGCAACACAACAGTTTTGCCATTAGGTTTTACCGGGTGAACGTCCATATAGGCCATTTTTAATGCTTCTCCCTGTATTGACAGATGTATATATTTAACTGGATAAGGATACTGAACATTTTCCATGTTTATATCGATCATTTTCAAATCAGCTTCCTGTCCGCAAACATTCAGGGCACTGGTTAAAAAAATGGCACAGAAAAGTCGTGTGATCATGATGTTAATTTTGAAATTTACGGACCAAAGTTATGGTCAGAAAGTTTGATAGGTTGTATGTTTATGGTTCCTTAACTTTAACTTTAATAATAGGATTTATCATAAACTTCTGCCACATGAAAAAAGTTGCAATGTCCCTGGTTACTATGTTGTTGATGCAAATATCACTCCGTACGGATATCTACGGCCAGGAAGCTGTGACCTTCGTGAAAAAAGCCAGTGAACAAAAAGTTGATGTAATGATTGGCGGGAAATTTTTCACATCATACACTTATACAAATAATATTGAGAAACCGGTTTTATACCCATTACTAACAGCTTCGGGAGTTTTGGTGACCCGGGGTTTCCCCTTAGACCCACGGCCAAGTGAAAGAACCGATCACCCTCATCATATCGGCCTCTGGTTTACATACGGCGATATTAATGGACTTGACTTCTGGAACAATTCCTATGCTATTCCCGACAGTGCTAAATACAAATACGGGAGCATTCATCATAAGGCTATTTTAAAAACAGAAGATGGTAAGAAAAGTGGCAAATTAGTGGTGGGCGCAGATTGGGTAGATGTAAAAGGAAAAGTGTTATTAAAAGAGCAAACAACTTTTATTTTTAGTGGAGATGCGCAGCACCGCGTTATAGACAGGAAAACCACTTTAACTGCTCAACAGGAAAAAGTCAGTATGAAAGATAATAAGGAAGGTCTTATCGGCATCAGGGTGAGCAGAGAACTGGAGATGCCAGCCGAAAAAGCGGAGATCTTTACTGATGCACAGGGCATCCCGACAAAGGTGGCGGTAATGAATAACGAAGGCGTTACAGGAAACTTTTTAACCAGTGAAGGCAAAACAGGTAATGATGCGTGGGGTACGAGGGGTGAATGGTGTTTGATCTATGGCAAGAAAAACAATGAGAATATCTCGATAGCGATCATTGATCATCCCGCTAATCCTGGTTATCCTACCTACTGGCATGCCCGTGGTTATGGCTTATTCGCCGCCAACTCTCTGGGACAAGAATCTTTGAGCGGAGGAAAGCAAAAGCTTAATTATTCATTAGAGCCTGGCAAATCGGTTACATTTAACTACCGTGTGGTAATAACAAATGGTTCCACACCCTCTGCTGCTGAGCTGAACAAGATGGCTGATGACTTTGCGAAAGCAAAGTAAGTTTCATCAACAGTATTGGATAATACCCCATACTCATAACCCATACCTAAAGTACCACACCCACTAAGGGAAAATGCCTAATTCTGCATAGGAAGTGCCAACTTTATTAATGGCGCACACATAAGCCGCGGTGCGCATGTCCGGGATCGTTGGATTGGCTTTCCATATCTCCATTATTTCCCTTGTAGCGCCGATCATTGTTTCTTCCAGGCCGCTTCTTACCAGGTCAACCTCATCGGCTCCATGCATAATAAAATCCCTTTCTTTACCAGACACTTTTTTATTTGTAAGCTCTTCTATCTGACCCAATATATGCTCGTTCATATTTTCGGAGAAACGTTTTTCCATTCTACCGTAACGAACATGGCTCAGGTTTTTAAGCCATTCAAAATAAGACACTGTTACACCGCCTGCGTTCAGGTACATATCGGGTACCACCACTATATTTCGGCGGATAAATTCTTCATCAGCTTCCGGAGTTAATGGTCCATTAGCCGCTTCTCCGATAATTTTTGCTTTTATCCGAGGCGCATTTGATCCGTTGATAACATTTTCGAGTGCCGCAGGAATAAGGATATCACAGTCCATTTCCAGCGCCTCACTTGACGAAGCGAAGTTGTTGGCACCCGGATAATTCAATATTGATCCGCTTAACTTCCGATGATTAAATACGGCATCTACATCAAACCCGTCATAATTCCAGATGGCGCCCTCGTACTCGGCAAGGCCAACAATTTTTGCGCCTGCCTGCTGAAAGAATATGGCGGAATGATAACCCACATTTCCCAATCCCTGCACCACCACTCTTTTTCCTTCCACGCCAAATGGTAGTCCAAGCTTATTCATCACATCCGGCATGTTACAAACCTCGCGCAAACCATAAAATACACCAAGGCCTGTCGCTTCACGGCGGCCCCTTACGCCACCCTGTGATACCGGTTTACCAGTAACGCAGCCCATTGCGTCTATCTCTCCCGGTCGCATACTCATATAGGTGTCGAGTATCCACGACATTTCTCTTTCGCCTGTTCCATAATCAGGAGCGGGAACATCTGTGCCAGGGCCGATAAAATTTTTCTTGATCAGTTCCGCGGTATACCTCCGGGTTATTTTCTCGAGCTCATAAATAGTGTATTTTTTTGGGTCGATGGTAATACCTCCCTTGGAGCCACCAAAAGGTACATTTACGATCGCGCATTTATAAGTCATCAAGGCAGCGAGCGCCATCACTTCATCAAGATTAACAGATGTGGCAAAACGAATTCCTCCCTTGCAAGGAGCCTTATGATGTGAATGCTGAACCCGGTAGGCCTTAATTACTTCGATCTTATCACCAATCTTAACCGGGAAGTGCATACGGTAAACAGAATTACACTGTTTTATTTGTTCGAGTATGCCTGCATCCCAGGAAGTAAATACGGCGGCTTTATCAAAGCTTTCTTCCACTGCCGCAAAAAAGCTATATTCTTGTTGTCCCGACATATACTATTATTTATGGCTTACCTATTGTTTCAGCATTGAAGCAATCGCATTATCAACGGCTATTAACTGCAGGCAAGAGATGCTAACAGTTATTGTAACTAAATTAATTCCAGGTCCGTCTGCATTTATTTAAATTCTTTTTCCAGCCTTGTAATTTTTTTATCAAGGTTGGCCAAGTATATAAATAACCCCAGTAAAATCGTTACCACAACAGCAACCACCACGTATATTTTACCGTTAGAACGCATCCCTACCGCCATTTCAGGCCGGTCACCAAGGGCTGCCGTTTCCTGTGCTAAACATACGGTGCTTATTAACAACGAATAAATACAAAAAAGTATGTGATAAAGTTTTTTCATTAATTGGTGAGTTTCTTTTCTTCCAAAATTTTCACTCTTGTTCTTAGTGAAGCTATCCATAACCCAAGCAATACCCAACCTAGCATTGCAGGTAAAAACACTTTTGTCATTGTGGGATCAAGGTCTTTACCGCCTAAGCCAGGATTTCCTTCCACCCCCTTTCCACCGGGATGTAGCGATTCTACCATGCGGGGCAGGATAAAAACCATCGGTATGTACATGCAATAAGCGAAAATATTGTATACGGCGCCAATACGGCCCCTTTTATCAATGTCAGTAAGGGAGTTCCGCAGTACAAAATAGGCCAGGTAAATAAGCAGTGCAATGGCCGTTCCCAACTGTTTAGGATCGTTGCTCCAGGCCGCTCCCCAGGTATAATTGGCCCAGATTCCGCCAGTAATTAAACCCAATACGCCAAAAACGATTCCTGTCCGAGCGAATTCAGCGGCATAGATATCGTTGGCAACGCTATTTTTCCTTAGATAAAGTACAGAATACACAGCTGAAATGGAAATCAGAACCAGCTGACATGACCACATAGGCACATGAAAGAAAAGGTTACGGCTTGTTTCGTACAGATTTCCAATATTTGGTACCCTTATTAACAATCCTGCTATAAATACATACAACAGTATAAGAACACCGGCAATTTTCCACCATGATTGACGCAGCATAAGTAGAATTCAAAGTTTATGTTCAAATTGAACTGCGGGTAACAGATACAAAAGTATTTACAACAGCTACTCACCCCTGACCCGTATCACTTTCGTGAAAAGCAAAAATAGGGGAAACGGACAAGAAGTTGCGTAAACTTCCACCATACGGTGCCATGCCAGTGGCATTAACATTTCATTGTGAAATTGCTAGTCTTTCCATAAAAATGGGTATAAAATGATAGCGAGCATTATAATTAGTACATCCAGGGCGGCGAGCAGTAAGACTATTTGGTAGTAACTACCCTGAAAAACATCACTGAATGCGGTATTAGAAAGGCGCATCAGGAGCAATAACTGAGGAATAATCAAAGGAAAACCTAAGATTGCCATCAATGCGGCACTTTGTTGGGCGCGCGCTGCTATGGCAGAAAGAAAGGTAAACACAAGGCTGAGGCCCATCCCGCCAAAACCGGCAATCGCAAAAAATTTCAGCGAATGCTCCAGTGGATTGCCTAGTAACAACTGAAACAATACCATGCTTAGCAGACTCATCATTATCATCAGCAGCATATTAAAAGCTAGTTTGGAAATGATGAAATCACGCGCACCGGCAATAGAATAAAAATACAACATACGTCCCTTCCCTTCCTGTAAAAAGCTTTTAGCCACAGCATTTACACAAACGAACAACTGGATCATCCAGAAAAGTCCGTTCCATACAAAAGCTTCGGGTTGTCCCATAGCAAGGTATAACACAAAAATGGTGGAGGCGACGTACAACAGAATGCCGTAAAAAGTATACTGCTGCCGAATTTCTAACAGAAGATCCTTTTTAAAAAGAGCAATGATTTTAACCATTTATAAAATTTTACATCTACAGATCAACGTGGCAGTTAAAGCTGACTCACATCTCCCAAAAAATAGCAATGCCTGCATCTCGGTTCATAGATATCTTTTTCACCCAGTAATACCTGGTTGTGCTGCGAAGACTTCCTGTAAGAGTAGTTAGCGATATTTCCACATTTTACACAAATGGCATGTAACTTGGTGATGTAATCTGCCTTTGCTAACAGGAAAGGCATCTGGCCAAAAGGTTTTCTTGAATAATCCATGTCAAGGCCGGCTACAATAACGCGGGTACCGCGCAAAGCTAACTGATCGCATACATCGGGTAAAAGATCGTCAAAGAACTGAGCCTCGTCTATGCCAATAACATCAACATCGCTGGCAAGCAGCAAGATGGTTTGTGAATTATCAATAGGAGTAGAGTGGATCACATTTTCATCGTGAGAGACAATATTTTGCACATGAAAACGGATATCTATAGCAGGCTTAAATATTTCAACCTTTAAGTTTGCAATCTTAGCTCTTTTCAATCTTCGGATCAATTCCTCTGTTTTACCGGAGAACATTGAACCGCAGATAACCTCAATCCATCCTCTGCGCTCACCATATAACGTTGGTTCTATAAACATGTAATACAGAGAATTAATAGTTATATTTATTGTGTATAACTTTATGAAAATTGCGTTTCATTTCAAATGTAGGATAACAAATGGAAAGAATAAGAGCCCTGATCAATAAATTGCAACAGCAGTCTGAACAAAACGCCGGCATCGCCCAAATAGCCCAAACCGTGCAAATGTTACAGTCCGAGCTTGCTCAATCTTCAGCTCCTGTACAAAAACAGATGAGCAGTTCCAATGTTGCGGTAATGCTTCCTTCTTCAAATAAGACGTCGTTTGCTGTTAGAGAAGCAGTTGCCGAAGCACCCAAAAAAACCGAATATATAGAGCCTCAAAGGATTATTGTGGAACCGATTAAAAAGCCTTTTGAAAAAGCATTGCAACCTGCTGAATATAAAACACAGGAGCCCTCCGGCTGGCTTTTTGATCCCATCGAGGAGTTAGTTCCTACCCTCGCTCATCAAAAAAATACAGATTATAGGGAAAGAAATGATGTATTTGGCGGCAGTAAGGCCTCGTTGAACGATAGCCTGAAACCGGAGAAAAAAGAACTGGCCTCCATATTAACAGAAGGCGCCGTAAGGGATTTGAAGAAAGCTATTGGTATTAACGACCGGTTCGTATTTCTCAATGAATTGTTTCGGGGGGATGAAACCATGTACGAGCGCAGCCTTAAGACTATCAACAATTTCCGCATTTTTCCTGAGGCTGAATATTGGATCGAGCGGGAGTTGAAGGTTAAACTTGGTTGGGATGAAGACAAAGAAGCAGTAAAACATTTCCGGCACCTGGTGCGACGGCGCTTTTTAGAACACGTCTAACGACCGATAAACCGCCTTTTGGCTTCGCCGGCATTGACGGCATTAATAAGCATGTGATTGTATAAGGGTTATTATCTTTGCAGTAGCACCCTTTCTGGCATACACGTATTTTTTAGCCGCCTCGCCGGCTTTAGTTTGCTCATGCGCACTATGCAGCAACAAATTCAATACTTCTTCCAGGTCCAGTGCCGTGTCAACGCTAAAAGCTCCCCCGCAGTCAATCAGTTCCTCTGCCTCAACAAATTTATCGTACACGGGACCAAATACCACGGGCCTGCCGTACACGGCGGCTTCCAGCACATTGTGCACACCTTCATTGCCAAACCCGCCACCTATGTAAGCGATGGTTGCGTATTTGTACAACTTTGAGAGTGTTCCTATATTATCTATAATTAAAACGTTGGGCTGTGGCTCCTGAAGAGGCTTGTTTCCAGCAAGTAGCTGTTGCCATTCGGTGAAAAACACGGCGTGATGGAACAGTCTCTTTATTTCCTGTAGGTGAGCGGCATCGATCTCGTGAGGCGCAATAATAAACCTGATCTCAGGGTTCGTATTGGCAAAATGATCAAGTTCTTCTTCATCATCCTGCCAGGTACTTCCCGCAACGATCACTTCATGCCCGACACAAAAATCTTCTATAGACTGAATCGGTTTAAACTGTTCAGCGATCTCAATTACCCTGTCAAAGCGGGTATCTCCGCTAACAGTAACATTATCAGAAAAGCCGAGGGTTCCCAATAATCTTTTTGATTCATCCGTTTGCACAAAAATATGTGTAAAGAATGGAAGTATTTTCCGGTAAATGCCACCGTACCATTTAAAAAACAACTGGTGTTCTTTATAAATGCCTGAAATAAGGAGGGTAGGTGTTTTTCGTTTTTTTAGTTCTGCCAGGTAATAAAACCAGTATTCGTATTTGACCCACAATACAAGGCTGGGTTGTAGGACATCTAAAAATTGTTTTGCGTTCCGATAAGAGTCTGTGGGAAGATAAACGATAAGATCAGCGCCCTGGTAATCTTTTCTTATCTCGTAACCCGATGAAGAAAAGAACGTTAAAACCAAATGGGCACCTGGTTTAAGCTTTTTTATCTGTTCTAAAACAGGTCTTCCCTGTTCAAATTCGCCCAGGGAGGCGCAGTGCATCCAAACCACTTCAGTACCTTGCCAGCTTGCAGACGCTGAGCTGATTTTCTGAAATAGTCCCTTTCTTCCGCGAACCCATAACCTGGCCTTGATGTTCCAGGGGCTTATCAGGGTTAACCCGATTTTGAATAAAAAATTAAAAATATTATATACTATTAATCCCAAAGTGCTGATAACGGTTATTTAAGGCAAATCTAAAATCAATCTTTCACCCTACCTATATTTTATTATTTTTGCGTCTCCAAAAATAGTAATATGCTTCCTATTCATATGGTGGATACAAAGGGTCAGTATGCAAAGATCAGGTGTGAAGTGGATGCTGCTATCATGGGGGTTCTTGACAGTTCTGTTTTCATTGGTGGGAAAGTGGTGGATGAATTTCGTGAAAATCTAGCCACCTATAACGGGTCAAAACATGTAGTTCCCTGTGCAAATGGCACAGATGCCCTTCAGGTTGCCATGATGGCACTGGGCCTCGAACCTGGAGATGAAGTGATAACCCCTTCGTTCACATACATCGCCACCGCTGAGGTTATGGCATTGCTGCGGCTAAAACCTGTTTTTGTTGAAGTTGATCCAAAAACCTTCTGTGTAAGCACTGATGCCATCGAGGCCGCAATCAATTCCCGCACCAGGGCGATCGTGCCCGTGCATTTATTTGGCCAGGCGGCGAACATGGAAGCCATTATGATGATGGCCGAAAAGCATAATTTATTTGTAATTGAAGATAATGCTCAGGCAATAGGATGTGATTATACCTTCAGTGACGGTACCACCAAAAAGACGGGAAGTATCGGAACAATCGGTTGTACTTCCTTTTACCCTTCCAAAAACTTGGGTTGTTATGGCGATGGCGGTGCAATATTTACAAATGATGATGCGTTAGCTATTAAGTTAAGAATGATTGCAAATCATGGCCAGCTTACACGATATTATCATGACGTGGTAGGATGCAACAGTCGTTTAGATGCAATACAGGCTGCCGTGCTGAATATTAAATTAAAACACCTGGAAGACTATAACGCCGCCCGGATAGCTGCTGCTGATTATTATGACGAAGCCTTTTCCAGCTATCCTGGTATCAGCGTGCCTTTTAGGGCGCCATACTGCAGCCATGTTTTTCACCAGTATACTTTACTGTTGGAAGATGGCGACAGAGATACCCTGCAAAGTTTTCTGTCGGGGCATGGTATTCCTTCCATGATCTATTACCCGGTGCCAGCTCATAAACAAAAAATGTTTGATGCGCTGGAACTGGATGCTTTTGAACTTCCTGTTACCGATGACTTATCGCGAAGGGTGATTTCATTGCCTATGCATACCGAACTGACCCAAGAACATCTCAGTTACATCGTTAATAAAGTATCAGAATTTTTTAAAAAATAAACCCTTATAATACATGAAAATTGCTGTAGTTGGTACTGGCTATGTTGGCCTTGTAACCGGAACTTGTTTCGCTGAAACGGGTAACGAAGTTATTTGCGTTGATATAGACAAATCAAAAATAGATAAGCTTATCAATGGCCAGATTACTATTTATGAGCCCGGGCTGGAAAAGCTCTTTTTAAGGAACTTAAAAGAAGATCGCTTACATTTCACCACTGACCTGGCTGAAGGAATTAAAGATGCTGTTATCATTTTTCTCGCCTTGCCAACACCCCCCGGAGAGGATGGTTCCGCAGACCTAAAATACGTGCTGGGCTGCGCAAACGATATAGGCAAGTTATTAACGGATTATAAAGTGATTGTTGATAAAAGCACGGTACCTGTTGGTACAGCCAAAAAAGTGCGTGATGCTATCGCTGTGAACTATAAAGGTGAATTTGATGTGGTTTCTAATCCCGAGTTCTTACGTGAAGGTGTAGCCGTAGATGACTTTATGAAACCTGACAGGGTTGTTATAGGTACAGAATCAGACAGGGCGAAAAAAGTAATGGGTGACTTGTATGCTCCATTTGTACGCCAGGGTAACCCGGTAATTTTTATGGAAGAAAAATCTGCCGAACTTACTAAATACGCAGCTAATTCGTTCCTGGCAGTAAAAATTTCTTTTATGAACGAGATAGCCCAGTTATGCGAAAAATTGGGCGCAGACGTGGATATGGTGAGGCTGGGCATCGGCAGTGATGACCGTATCGGGAAGCGATTTTTGTTTCCTGGAATTGGTTACGGTGGCAGTTGTTTTCCAAAAGATGTACAGGCGTTGGTACGCTCGTCTACCGAGGTGAATTATGACTTCCAGATTCTTAACGCCGTAATGGATGTAAATGAAAGGCAGAAACTCCACCTTATACCTAAGGTTAAGAGATATTTCAAGGATAACCTGAAAGGCAAACATTTTGCTTTTTGGGGACTTGCATTCAAGCCAAATACGGACGATATCCGCGAGGCTCCCTCCTTATACATGATTGATGCATTGGTTGAAGCGGGTGCCACCATTACAGCATTCGACCCCGAAGCAATGCCAAACGTAAAGAACCTTATCGGGGAGAAAATTAAATATGCGGATAGCCAGTACGAAGCACTTCTAGGCGCTGATGCATTGGTAATAGCCACTGAGTGGAATGAATTTAGAACACCGGATTTCCTCAAAATTGTTGCTACGTTGAAGAGTAAAGTGATTTTCGATGGTCGCAATCTTTTCGAAACAGCAGCTATTAAGGAATTGGGATTTTATTATGAAAGCATTGGAAGGCCGGCTTCCTCCGAGATTTAATCAACTTTAACCATTATCATGAAAAGAAAAAGAGTACTTATAACAGGTGCAGCGGGCTTTTTAGGCTCTCACCTGTGTGACCGTTTTATAAAAGAAGGATTTCATGTTATCGGGATGGATAATCTCATAACCGGTGATCTGAAAAACATTGAACATTTATTTAAACTGGAGCAGTTTGAGTTCTATCATCACGACGTGTCCAAGTTTATCCATGTGCCTGGTGAACTCGATTATATTTTACATTTTGCTTCACCTGCAAGCCCAATTGACTACTTAAAAATTCCTATTCAGACCCTGAAAGTAGGATCACTGGGAACGCATAATTGCCTCGGTCTTGCAAAATCTAAAAATGCAAGGATGCTTATTGCGTCTACTTCCGAAATTTATGGAGATCCATTGGTGCACCCTCAAACCGAAGAATACTGGGGTAACGTAAATCCGGTAGGCCCACGAGGGGTTTATGATGAAGCAAAACGTTTCCAGGAAGCCATTACAATGGCTTATCATAACTTCCATGGACTTGAAACGAGGATCGTTCGCATTTTTAATACTTATGGCCCACGCATGCGCCTCAATGATGGAAGGGCATTGCCGGCGTTTATAGGACAGGCTTTGCGCGGTGAGGACCTTACCGTGTTTGGTGATGGTAGCCAGACGAGAAGTTTCTGTTACGTAGATGATCTTGTGGAAGGCATTTACCGTTTACTATTAAGCGACTATCATCAACCCGTTAACATAGGTAACCCTGATGAAATTTCATTAAAGGATTTTGCTGAAGAGATCATCAAACTTACTGGTGACGTGCAAAAGATCATCTATCTTCCACTTCCAACAGACGATCCTAAGCAACGGAAGCCTGATATCACCAAGGCAACCGAAATCCTGGACTGGGCTCCACGGGTGAACAGAACAGATGGTTTAAAGATCACTTATGAGTATTTCAAGTCATTACCCAAAGATGAGTTAGTGAAACAACCGAAAGAGTTTGTGAGCCTCAAATAAGATACATTGACAGTTGCGCTGGCGTGATTGTCTCTAATTAGTGCATTACACAGGCTTACCGCAAAGATGCCAGGTTCCTTAAGAATAAAATCTTACCGTTGCTTCGCTTCTTTGCGGTTTTTGTTTTATGGGTCAACCCTATATGTCAGTGGGGGAATATTTAAATTATACCGTTGAAAGCAAACATAAATTCATGAGCAAAACAATAATGATAACAGGTGGGGCAGGTTTTATCGGGTCGCATGTTGTGCGGTTGTTTGTACAAAAGTATCCGGATTATAAAATAGTGAACCTCGACGTGCTCACTTATGCAGGCAATCTTGAAAACCTTAAAGATGTTGAAGAAGCTCCAAATTATATCTTTGAAAAGGGTGATATTACAGATGAAGAAGATATAAATAAGCTATTTGATAAATATGCTTTTGATGCCGTCATCCACCTGGCAGCCGAAAGCCATGTTGATAGGTCGATAATTGACCCGCTAGCCTTTGTTCGTACAAACGTTCTTGGTACGGCGGTTCTTTTGGATGTGTCCAGAAAATTCTGGAAGAATAACCATGAGGGTAAGAAATTTTACCACGTTTCCACAGATGAAGTTTACGGCTCGCTGGGGGAAGAAGGATTTTTTACTGAAACCACTCCTTATGATCCACGTTCACCATATTCTGCTTCAAAAGCTTCTTCTGATCATTTTGTGATGGCATATCATCATACTTATGGTTTGCCGGTAGTAATGAGCAATTGTTCCAATAATTATGGCTCACATCATTTCCCGGAAAAACTCATTCCCCTTATGATCAACAATATCAAAACTAACAGACCGCTGCCTGTTTATGGAAAGGGGGAAAATGTTAGAGACTGGTTATGGGTTGAAGATCATGCACGCGCTATTGATGTTGTTTTTCACAAAGGAACAGATGGTGAGAAGTATAACATTGGGGGCTTTAATGAATGGAAAAATATTGACCTTGTATTCTTGTTATGCAACATCATGGACAGGAAACTCAATAGGCAGCCAGGAACATCGGCCCGGTTGATATCTTATGTAAAAGACAGGGCGGGCCACGACCTTCGTTATGCTATTGATGCAACCAAACTTACAAAGGAACTTGGATGGGATCCATCCTTGCAATTTGAGGAAGGACTTGAAAAAACGGTAGACTGGTACCTGCAAAATAAAGAATGGATCGATGATGTGACAAGCGGTAACTATCAGCGGTACTATGAAGATCAATACGCGAAAAGATAGATCGGGCTCCCTGCCTGTTTGGTAAAAATCTGTTCAACCAGAAACAGTTAGCTAAGAAATTTAAAATATATTGCAGCCGAAATTGAAAAATTATGGTTGTATCCAAAACGGAATTTCCCGACTTGCTCGTAATTGAACCTGTTGTTTTTGGCGATGATCGGGGGTATTTTTTTGAAGCATATAACCAGAAAACGTTGTTACAGGAAAATGTGCATATTAAATTTATCCAGGATAACCAGGCCAGGTCAGTATATGGTGTTGTCAGGGGACTGCATTTCCAGGATTATCCTCATGCGCAAACTAAACTTATCCGGGTATTAGAAGGAGTGATATTAGACATAGTGGTAGATCTCAGGAAGGGATCTCCGTCATTTAAGAAAGTATTCGGTATTGAATTGTCAGCACAAAATAAAAAACAACTTTTAGTGCCAAAAGGCTTCGCCCATGGTTATTCTGTGTTAAGCGAAACAGCGGAAGTATTCTATAAATGTGATGATTTTTACCATAAGGAATGTGAGGGGTCTGTGTCTTTTAACGACCCTGTTTTAAATGTCGATTGGCGCATCCCCCAGGAAAAAATGATCATCTCAGCAAAAGACCTTGTGAGCCCTGTGTTTGACAAAAGCACACACAATTTTTTATTTGAAGGTTAAATTCTAATATGAGCAAACCAAAGATCCTCGTAACCGGTTCTAACGGTCAATTGGGTAAGGAGTTACAAGCATTATCACCGTTATACGCCGAATTCGAGTTTGTTTTCTATTCTAAAAGTGACCTTTCGATCAATGACTCCATCTTGGTGAATGATTGTTTTAGTAAGATCATGCCACAATATTGTATTAACTGTGCAGCCTATACCGCGGTTGACAAAGCAGAGACAGAAATAAAACAGGCCTTTTTGATCAATGGGGAGGCCACCGGCATTCTGGCTGCTGCCTGCAAATCGTTTAACACGAAGTTCGTACACATTTCTACTGATTATGTATTTAACGGATTGGCTACTCAACCTTATAAAGAAGATCATCCTGTTGATCCTGTAAATGCATATGGTGCGTCAAAGTACAAAGGCGAAGAATTAACTATAAAGGAAAACGAGGACGCAATTATTATCAGAACGTCATGGGTATATTCTGAATATGGAAACAATTTTGTCAAAACGATGATAAGGCTTATGAAGGAAAAAGAGCAATTGGGAATTGTAAGTGATCAGTACGGATCCCCGACGTATGCAGCGGATCTTTCCATGGCCATTCTGGATATCCTTAAATCAGGGAAGTGGAAGGGTGGTATCTATCACTACAGCAACGATGGAATTATAAGCTGGTATCAATTTGCTGAGGCTATTAAAAAGTTAACTGGCAGCGATTGCAAGATCCTGCCAATAACTACTGTTCAATTTCCTACTCCTGCTAAGCGACCAGCTTATTCTGTGTTCGATAAAGAAAAAATAAAAACGGATTATTTTATAAAGATACCTATGTGGCAAGACAGCCTGCAAAACTGTTTAAAGAAAATCATCGGTTAAGAAAACGTGATAAACTATAGCCGTTTTGCCCGTCTTTTGTCAGCTAAATTAGAAAGAAGGTCTGAAGTTTTTTCCTGCCAACCTGGTAATTTTTTAAATACCATCTTTGTGATGGCCGCCTGTACTGCGGTTCCAAGTGTTCTCTTGAAGATGTTACCATTTTTACCAACAACAATTCTACGGGTGACGTAGCCTGAGGCTAATCCCACAAAAGTATTTAAAACTGTTGACCTCACATCCCT
>JBBPYM010000333.1:0-6174 GCA_038199905.1 Chitinophagales bacterium
GGTATCCTTCCGGCACTGCCTTTTGGAAACAACATTTCAATAACAGGTTCAGCTACGTTCCGTGCAATGCCCTTTGCAGGCTCAATATGCATTCTGAAACCTGGTGCTGCATTAACTTCCAGCACAGCGCCTCCGTTTTCAAATAACGGCGTTCGAAGGTCTGGCGCCATGATATCGATACCACAGATGTCCAACCCGACAATCTTGGCGATCCTTTCTGCCAGGAACACATTTACCGGGTGTACTTCGTCTGTAACATCCTCGGAAGTGCCGCCAGTACTAAGATTAGCTGTTGGTTTTAGTAATACCAATTCATCTTTTGCAGGGATAGTTTCAAGGTTATAAACCTTATCTTCCAGCATTTTTTGTGAAAACTGGTCAATTTTGATCTGAGTCAGTACTTTTTCATGACCATAACCTCTCTTCGAATCTTTATTAGTTTCGTCTACCAGCCATTGGATCGTGTTGATTCCATCGCCCACCACACTGGCAGGGGTGCGCAAAGCAGCACAGATAAATTTATAATCTATCACTAGCAGCCGAAAGTCGAAACCTGTAATAAATTTCTCGCAAATAACGTTAAGGCTGTACACTTGTGCAGCTTCCAGCGCCCGCAGTGCTTGTTCCCAGGTAGTTATATTCGTTGTTGCACCCTTGCCGTGGTTACCGTCAATGGGTTTAATCACTGCAGGATAACCTATAATGTCGATTGCGTTTTTAAGATCTTCCAGGTCTCGCACAATTGTTCCGGAAGGAACAGGAACTTCTGCTGCGCCCAATAGATTTTTTGTTTCTTCTTTATCACCCGCAATGTCCACTGCAATGCAGGAAGTGGTGCTGGCAATAGTGGCGCGAATACGTTTTTGATTTATGCCATACCCAAGTTGAACCAGGCTGTGTTTATTTAACCGGATAAATGGGATACCTCTTTTAACGGCCTCGTCCACGATGCAACCGGTAGATGGACCTAGCCTCGTGTCTTCACGGATTTCTCTCAGTAACTGTATATCTTTTTGAACGTCGTACTCATTTCCATCCGCGAGTGCCTGTGCAATGTTAACGGAAGCTCGCGCGGCAAACGCACCAGCGTCAGGTTCTATGTAACTGAACACAACATAATATTCGCCGGCTTTGCCGGTTCCACGGGTTCTTCCAAAGCCGGTATCCATTCCTGCAAGCGTTTGCAATTCAAGTGCTATATGTTCGATAACATGCCCCATCCAGGTACCTTCATCCACACGTTTGAAAAAGCCACCGGCTGATTCTTCACTGCAGCGATGTTCATACATACTCGGAAAAAGATTTTGCAGCCGTTCTCTGAATCCGGGGATTTGATTTGTGGGTTTATCTTCCATTTCCTCAAGATCAAGTTTCATTTGAACCAGATTAGGGCGGCGCACGCTCCAGTAATTGGGCCCTTTTAAGATCTTAATTTCAACAATCTTCATAAGCAGTTCTGGTTAAAATGAATAATGTTAGTATCTATGAAGTAATTTAGTTTTTTTCCTTTGAGTGTCCAATTTTTCTCTGACGGACAATCAATTTTCGCAAATGGTTCAAAGTACTGTGATTTAATACTTTGGGTACAAGTTTGTGAAGCTGAAGAAAATATTGTTACTAATATTAATGAAAAGTTGATATGTTTCTTTACTGCTTAAAGTCATACGAATTTCACCAAAAATAGAATACAAGTTATGGCTGTGGTCCCGACTTTGAAAAGAGAAATCAGCCTGGTTCAGGCGTCGGCTATCAATATGATCGATATGGTAGGTATTGGGCCATTTGTTGTAATGCCACTTGTAATCAGTATGATGGGCAGCAACCTTTTTCTCTGGGCCTGGATACTTGGCGCCTTTATCGCACTGGTAGACGGAATGGTTTGGAGCGAACTTGGAGCTTCTTACCCGTTAGCCGGTGGAAGTTATAATTTTTTGAAAGAGGCTTATGGGAGCAAATGGGGCAGAATGATGTCGTTCCTGTTTGTGTGGCAAACCTGCATCCAGGCTCCTCTAGTGGTTGCCTCGGGAGCCATTGGATTTTCCCAGTATTTTACTTACCTGGTACCCCTCGGTTTTCTAATGAAGAAAGTTGTTGCGGGCGGTGTGGTAATTCTCATCACTCTCCTGCTATACCGTAATATAAAAACGATCGGCAGAATATCGGTATTTCTATGGGCAGGGGTTATTGTAACATTGCTCTGGATAATTATTGGCGGATTTACGCACAGGCAGGTTGAGTATTCCCTCCTGCCCGAAAAAAACAGCGAGTTTTTGTCAGGGGTATTTTGGATCGCCCTAGGACAGGGTTCTGTAAAAACAATTTATAGCTACCTGGGATATTATAATGTATGTCACCTGGGTAGTGAAATTATTAACCCGCAGCGGAATATCCCAAGGAGCATTTTTATCTCTGTTTTTGGCATCGCCGTTCTTTATCTCTGTATGAATATCAGTATTGTTAGTGTAATCCCCTGGCAGGAAGCGCAATATTCGGTGTTTATTGTAAGTTCTTTTATTGAAAAAATTTACGGTAGTAAAGCGGCCATGATCGCTACTGCTTTAGTTTTATGGATTGCTTTTGCCTCATTGTTTGCTGTGATGCTTGGCTATTCCAGGGTACCCTACGCTGCAGCGGCAGATGGCAACTTTTTCCGCGTATTCGCAAAACTTCACCCGGAAAAGAATTTCCCCTATGTTTCACTGATATTTATCGGGGGACTGGGTTTTATCTTCAGTCTTCTATTTAAACTGTCCGACGTTATCAGCGCGATCTTAGCCATGCGCATACTAGTACAGTTTATTGCACAGGCGATTGGTGTTATCCTGCTACGCCGGCGCAAAACTGCGGACCAGATACCTTTTAAAATGTGGTTGTATCCTTTGCCAATCGTCATCTCCATCATTATCTGGTTATTCGTGTTTATTTCCACAGGCTGGTATGCCTTAGGCGGCACATTAATTGCGCTTGCGGGTGTGGGGATATATTTTTTAAAACAGGGCTTAAATAATGTCGGGCCGAAACAATAACAATTGTCGGGATTTTTTATTGACGCTCAATCACGGCCTTGATTGCAATTAAGCATCATAAACTCCTTACATTTTCGTTATTTTGTTCTATTGAATTTATTTTTCATGTTTGTACCTAAAGGAAAGCTTATTGCTATTGGAGGCGCCGAGGATAAAGGCATTGACCTGGAAACAGGCGAATTGTACCGTAATAACCTTAATTTCTTTGAATTAGGAATATTAAGGCGCATTGTGAAAGAGTCAGGTGGTCCTGCCGACAGGATCGAAGTTATAACCACGGCTTCAATGATCCCGCATGAAGTGGGTAACAATTACCTGAATGCATTTGGCAAGATTGGTTGCACCAATATAGGGGTACTGCATATCCGTAACAGGGAAGATGCCACGAACTCAGATTATATTGAAAGATTAAAGCAAGCTGACTGCGTTTTGTTCAGTGGGGGCAACCAGTTAAGGTTAAGTGCTGTTTTTGGCGGCACCGAATTCCTGCAGATATTGCATGACCGTTACCAGGAGGAAGATTTTGTTATAGCAGGTACATCAGCAGGTGCCATGGCTATGAGTAATACAATGATCTATGAAGGAAATGCAACCAGGGCTCATCTTAAAGGAGAAGTGAAAATTACCACTGGGCTGGGATTTATGGATGATGTGATTATCGACAGTCATTTTGAAAAAAGAGGGCGTTTCGGTCGGCTGGCACAAGCGGTAGCAAGTAACCCATCCTGCCTCGGAATAGGGTTAGGTGAAGACACCGGCATGCTGGTTATTGGCGGCAATCAGTTGGAAGCCATCGGCAGCGGAATGGTGATGATTGTCGACGGTCATGAGATCCGCCATAGTAATATCGCCGATATCCCGGAAGGGAACCCAATCAGCGTAGAAAAATTGATTGTGCATTTATGCGCCAAGGGTAACGGATTTTTACTGAAAGAAAGAAAGTTTATAGAATCGGTATCGGAATCTTTACCCTATTATTCCGGGTTTTAACATGTTTTATAAAAAGCCGCAATTACTGAGGTAGGTATCGGCCTTCAGCTTTCAGCTTTCAGCTATCAGCCAGTGCAGTTATAACAGCAACTTTAAAGAACCCCTGATTATACAAAAAAAGTTCACCCATACCTCATACCTCAATAATGCCTGCAAGCAGCAAGGAAATCTTATCCGCCATTGTTAGCAGCATCAGGTGTTCGCCTCCATCAACCTTATAATCTGCCTGAATAAACCTGAACGGCAGTAATATATCCGCTGTACCATGTATGGTTACCGCATTTGATAAAACGTGGTTGTACTTCCAATGAACGATCGCGTTAATGGCCCATTTTATAAATTGCTCATCCGAGCCGTATAACATCTCTTCAAAAATTATCTTGTCCTCTCTTTTTGCAACACCCATTAACTTGTAAACGAAATGATTGGCGGATCTTAAAAACGAGACTGACACTGTTTTATGAAGCGGCAAAAATCTCATCCACTTCATATAGTAGGGGATCTCTTTTTCTGATTTTGCACTTGAAAGAAAGATCAATTTTTTAACCGGCACCTGCCTGGCAATTTCTGCTGCTATCATGCCACCAAAAGAAAGTCCTACTATCATGGGCTCCTCCTCGGTGATCTGTTCCCTGAGCCTGCCTGCATAGTTAGCGATCGTTTCGCCGGGCAGTGGTTTTATCCAATCAACAAAAACAGGTCTGCAAAAACTAAGGTCAAGCAATTGAAATGCCCGTTTGTCTGCGCCCAATCCGCTGATAAAGTATACAGTGGGGGAGTTGTTCAAGTTGTAGTTGGTTAACTCGCTTTAACTAAATAATAATTCTTTTTTCCCTTTTGAACCAGCAGGTATTGATTGTGTAGCAGCAGGTTGTCGTTCAGGGTCATTGCCATATCAGTAACTTTATTGCGGTTGATGCCCACACCACCATTTTGGATCATCCTCCTTGCTTCGCCCTTGCTACTGAAAATGCCCGTCTCTGACAGGAATGTGATCACATCTATACCGCTCTGAATGCTGGTTAGCGCATAATCGGATTTAATAACTCCTTCCATGTTTTCGAGCTCCTCTAAAGTGATAGATGATGCGGGAGTGGCCTGGGAAGAAAATAATTTTTCAGTAGTTGAAATAGCTTTTGCCAGTTCTGCTTCTCCATGAACAAAAATGGTAATCTCCTTTGCCAGCTTCTTTTGCAGTTTGCGTGCCGCTGGATCCTTTTCATTTTCCTCAAAAAGTATTTCAGTTTCTTCCCTTGATAAAAAGGTAAAAAGTTTTATCCATTTTTTAGCGTCTTCGTCACTGGCATTTAACCAGAACTGGTAAAACTGGTACGGGGAAGTTTTGGTGGCGTCAAGCCATACATTTCCTTTTTCAGTTTTACCAAATTTACCGCCATCTGCCTTGGTTACCAGCGGACAGGTGAATGCAAACGCCTCACCGCCAGTTTTACGCCTTATCAATTCTGTGCCAGTTACAATATTGCCCCACTGATCACTGCCTCCCATCTGAATTTTGGCATTTTTGTGTTTGTACAACCAGTAAAAATCATAGCCCTGAACCAACTGGTATGTAAACTCAGTAAAGCTCATTCCATTCACACTTTCGAGCCTTTTCTTCACGCTGTCTTTGGCCATCATATAGTTGACGGTGATATGCTTGCCCACGTCACGTATGAAATCCAGGAAAGTAAAGCTTTTAAACCAATCGTAATTATTCACTATCTCAGCCTGGTTGGGCCTCGATGGTTCAAAATCAAGAAACTTTTCCAATTGTTTTTGTACACCAGCCAGGTTGATGGCCAGGGTTTCTTCACTTAAAAGATTCCTTTCTTCACTCTTGCCGGTTGGGTCACCTACCATGCCTGTTGCCCCGCCAACCAATGCTATGGGCTTATGACCCGCTTTTTGAAAATGTACCAGGATAATTATTGGTACAAGGCTCCCGATATGAAGACTGTCTGCAGTAGGGTCAAAACCAATATAAGCAGTAGTAGGCTCTTTTTGAAGCTGTTCTTCCGTTCCGGGCATAATGTCCTGTATCATGCCTCGCCAACGTAATTCTTCTATTAGGTTCATGACGTAATTTTCAATTTCGACAAAAGTAAATCAATATATCATTCTGATTTAATGCAATAATGATTACGGTATCTCGTTACCA
>JBBPYM010000334.1:0-10067 GCA_038199905.1 Chitinophagales bacterium
ATACCTGCATAATAATATGTTCGTAAATTCATCTTCCTCCAGGGGTGTAAGTATCGCCAGTTTAAATGACCCGTACTGGAAATCACGCTTCGTGGCTGCCGGAAGGTTGAGGAGCAACCCGGTGGTAAAATTAAAATAGGCAGTTATTCTTGGGTAAGGAAAGGCTTTTTAGCGACGGGACTTAGTAACTAAACTGGTCCACAGGACAGATTTTAATAGTCTGATGATGATATTTCAAACACTTAAAATAAAATTGGTGTTTCTCCGTGCCTTCCTGTCTCCGTGGTTCAACTTGGTTCAGCGGGTTTCATTCTTTGAGTAGTTAAGGAGGAAAATAGCGGGCTGTTATTTGGCGAACCTGGGAAGACCGACGGTCTTCAGCACGTGGTTGGCCTTGTCAATCTTTTCTTTGAACAGCCCTTTTTTGAGGTACTTGTCCAGGCGCTTGTCTACCTTGATGACAGCAGGTTTTTTTTCACTGTTCTTAGCACTTTTCATGGTATAAAGTTACTGAATTTTTCGTTTAGCCAAAAATGCTTCGTATTCAACACCTTTTTTAAACGGGTACCAGGCATCTCCTTCCAGTCCAAAGACTTCGAAGTCTTTTTCAATCATTTCCAGGTTATTGGTAATGCCTATGCGGTAAAGCCGCGTGCGCGCCCTGGTGTTGCCAGATGCGAATACCATTGCATCGGGAAATGTATCGGTAAAGATATACAATGTAGAAGCCACGGTTGTTAACACCACCTCGCTGTCCCCATTATTGGTAATGATGGCATCGTCAATATTTCCGGAAATCTCATCCTTATCACCAAAACCCAGGTTATAAAAATTGTGAAGATGGGTTTCGCTGTAAATGACGAGTTTAAAAATCTTGCCGTTAATGCCCTCGCTGACGAACTCATACACCATGGCCGTGGACCCAATCGTAACCGGATATTTGTCTAATTTCATGCTGGCACTGCCGGTAGATTATTGTTGCACCGTGCCGCCAAATGTACACTTAAATTTCATCTGGATTTCCTATGCTCTTGCTACTTCCTATCAGTTTGATAACGCAAAAAGTCATTACATCCCGATCAGGATGCATCCAAATTTATTACAGACAATTTATAGAGTGCGATTATACGAAAAATTTCGTATAATCGCAATGTCCTTGAATTTGTTAAAGGCACTACCAAAAATCAGTGCTTAAAAATAATTCGATAAGCTGAGTGCCCATAGCTGATGCTGATAGCTGATGGCTGTTGACTTTAACATGCCGCGCTTTACGATTGCTGAAAGTTGAACATCCAGTGTTTGCCAAATTTGTCTGTCAATGCACCGTACTTACCACCCCAGGGCATATCAGATATGGGCTCTGTAACACTGCCGCCTGCTGCAAGCGATGAGAAGAAGGAGTTTAACTCGTCTTCCGTGTCACACTGCATACACAAATGAACAGTGTTGCCTTCCGTCCTTCCTGCCCTGCAAAGATCGGAACCCATAAACGTGATATTACCACTCGTCAGTGAGGAATGAAGTACATGGTCTTTAAACTCAGGGGGCATCTGTGCAGCCATTTCAGGTGACTCGCCTACGGTTTGCAAATAGAGCTCCCCTCCCAGGCAGTCTTTATAAAAATTCATTGCTTCGCGACAATTGTCGTCAAAATTTAAATAAGGATTTAACTGTGCCATAATGTTTGCTTTTTGTTTATACAATACTATCCCATTTATCTAATTTCTATGGCCTGCGTATACGACATATAAAGGGCCAAAAGCGACAATTGAATTTACTGCGGTTTAGTTAACAGCGATAAAAACGTCTACTGTTGCATTTTCAGCGTCCTGGGATCGCTCGTCATATAGTTCAAAGTCGATGGTATAGACCCTTGGCAGATCGGTGTTCCAAATTTTCAACCATTCATTAAAAACGATTCCCTCCATCAATTTACCCGTTGCAGTGAATTTTGTATAACTGCCGCCCTGAATTGTTTTACCTTAAGGCCTTGAGGGATAGTTCCCAGCGAGCTCACTTTACATCCTAACACTGTGGTGTAGGGCTTTGTGAAGTCTGATTCATAGTCTGTATAAGCACAATAAAGCGTATTGCCGGTTTTGTTGGGGATTTTTGAGAGAATATCTTCGTTCCAGAATCGTTGCCATAGTGCAGGAATGTCTTTTGCTGCCTGTTGATCCTCATTGGTAGTTCTTATGGAAATGCCCATAATGAAGAACGGTTCAATTGATGTTGTTATCATATGTTTACGTTTAGTGATCGGCAAAAATAGACACCGGTTATGACAACCCTATGGCAGTCGCTTTTTACAATGGAAATCATTTTTAGATGGCGAGTTTAAGTCAACGACCTAAGAAACCTTACCAGATAGTACGCAGTTGCAAAAAAGTAACGCAAGTACCAACGGGAGGAACAAGGCACTCAGACCGTCAATTTTGCCAGTTGCCGTAAGATAGATTAACACGTAAATTTTTGTAAATATAATAATGATCGCAGTTTAAAAATCTGATCATCCTGGTGGCGATTTGGTATTGTTTTACAAGATTTTCCGTTGATATTTTTACGGGATAGTTGTATATATGAGGAAACCTGTTTACGCAGATCGGAAAAACCGAACAGCATGTGAAGAACTAGTTTTAGAGTTTTCTTTAACCGCAGGAGGGCTGCAAAGAGGAGGAGCGCAAAGAAATTCTCTGCGGTCCTCCTTTGCGCTCCTTCTTTGCGAATCTTTTCGGTTAAAAAAAAGATTCACAAGAACCGCACCGTGCATGGAAAGGGAACCCAGAGTGGCAGGTAAAGGTTATTGTTTAAGTTCGTGGAGAACAGTTTCTTCAAACACGGTAAATAAGGATAGCAGGTGTTTTGTAACTGGGCCTGGTTTACCATTGCCAACAGCCTGCTGGTTGATTTTTAGAACTGGAAGGATACGTTTGGTGGTGCTGGTTAAGAAAACTTCCTCAGCATTTTTAAGTTCTTCTATTGTGATAGATCGCTGCTCGGTTCTATAATGGTTGACTGCTACCTCAAGCAGTTTTTGTCTTGTTATTCCGTGTAATATCTCCAGTGAGGGTGTTACCACCACTTTTTCCTTTGTAACGATGAACACATTTGCGCGGGGAAATTCGAATATGTTGCCGTTTTTATGGTACAGCACGTCGTCTGCGTTTTCAGCGTTTAATTTATCAAGCAGATAAATGCTCATCAGGTAGTTAATAGACTTTGCATAAGGCACATCACGCTGGTATTCGTGTAAAAGAATGCTTAATCCTTTTGTAAATTTTTCTTCTGAAGGAAGGGTAATGGGTTGTTGAATAACAATGAAATTCGGCGTAACAGGTGTGAAATTATCGGGTGAATAACCTCCTGTTAGAATCATGCGGAAACCGGAGCTTGCGAGATTGTTGTGGCTTATCATTTTCTTTATAATGCCTTTCAGTTCGTCTCGGGTATGTAGTGGGTTCAGCCGAAGTTCTTTGGCGGAGTGGAAGAACCTGGTTAAATGTTCATCCAGGAACAGCGGTTGATTGTTGCTGGTTCGGAAGTAGTCGAAAATACCGAAGCCGCGTTGGATGGACATATCTCCTATCCCCAGTGTGGCGAGATTTTCATCAATGAACTGGTTGTTTACGTAGGCTATCATGAAACGGTTTATGTAAATGTAAATTCTTTCTTATTCCGATATTAAAAAGATTAATTAGGTTTAGATTTCATTAACCACAAAGGAGCGCCAAGAGGAAGCAGAAAGGCGCAGAGGGATGCCCGACTGGCTGTCAGCTAACAGCTATCGGCTGTCAGCTATCAGCTATCAGCCAGAAACCTCGGAGCCTTGCAGGCTTCTTAGATATAATAATAGCGCACGAACTGAATGATGACAGGAAGCAATTAGATTTGCATAATAGAAAACAAAAACGGCCGCAGGCCGAAGCTGATAGCTGATAGCTGATAGCTGATAGCTGATAGCTGATAGCTGATAGCTGATAGCTGATAGCTAATAGCTCACAACCACAACACACATGGCCATAGTATCCACCCAACAAGCAATGACCACGGAAACCGCTGGTTCAACAATGCAGAATTACACACCAGCGCTTATTTCGCTGGCTGTGCTTTATTTTATGATGGGTTTTATAACCTGCCTGAATGATACGCTGGTGCCTTTTTTTAAGGATGGTTTTACCCTGACTTATTCCCAGTCTTCACTGGTACAGGTGTATTTTTTTCTTACTTATGGTGTAATGTCTATACCTGCCGGCAAAATTGTTGAGCGCATTGGTTTTAAGAACGGCATGGTGCTTGGTTTCTCGGTTGCGGCTGTTGGCGCCATACTATTTTACCCGGCCTCGGTGTGGCACCAGTACTACCTGTTCCTGGCGGCATTATTTGTTGTTGCGATTGGAATAGTTCTGTTACAGGTTGCCGCCAACCCTTATATAACAGTGCTGGGACCTGCCAGAACGGCTTCATCGCGACTGACACTGATCCAGGGAGTCGGCTCAATAGGCACCACCGTGGCACCGATCTTTGGAGCGTATTTTATTTTGTCACGGTTACAAACATCCGCTGCACCCAGCGAGGCCGTACGATATCCCTATCTCGGCATTGCAGCGCTGTTAGTAGTTATCGCGATAGTTGTCTCCAGGCTGGCGCTCCCGGTTATTAAAACTGTAGGCATTCATCATTCGGGCTCAGAAAAAAAACAAACCAGCGTATTCTCTTTCCGCAACCTGAACTATGGTATCATCGGCATATTTATGTATGTTGGCGCGGAAGTTTCTATCGGCACATATCTTACCAACTATATTGCCGATACACTTAACATCACCGTTAACCAGGCAAATACTTATGTTGCATTTTATTGGGGTAGCATGCTCCTGGGGCGCCTGGCAGGGTCATACATCCTGCGAGTGGTAAAGCCTTCAATAGTGCTGAGTTGTTGCGCAGTGCTAGCTGTGATTCTTATCGCCCTGTCGGTAAGCAGCTCCGGTAATATTGCGGTTTGGTCCATGATTGCTGTCGGACTCTGTAATGCTGTTATGTTTGCTACTATTTTTTCCTTGTCTGTAAGTGGGTTGAAAGAATATACCACTAAAGCTTCCGGACTACTTTCCACGGCTATTGCCGGCGGAGCCGTTATATCATTTGCGCAGGGGTTGCTAAAGGATCACTACGCCTGGAACATAGCCTTCATTCTGCCGCTACTTTGTTACCTGTATATCCTATTTTATGGTCTCAACGGATATAAATCAAAATTTTCGGAGCTTTAACTATTAAATAAAAAGATCAGTTATCCTTTATTCATGAACAGAAAAAACTTTATTGGTCTCGCCGGGCTTACCGCAGGCACATTCCTTTCCTCTTCTTTAGTTGCATCCGCCGTTAAAGATGAACGTTATACACGTAATTTTATGAGTGATGGAGACGGTCACCTTTCTGCCGACCTGGTGATCGCAGGCGGTGGAGTTGGCGGCTGCGCCGCTGCGCTTGCTGCGCTGAGAAATAATCTTTCTGTTGTGCTTACCGAGGAAACCGACTGGGTGGGCGGACAACTCACCCAGCAGGGTGTTCCGCCAGATGAACATCCCTGGATCGAAACCCATGGATCCACGGCGCTGTACCGTACTTACCGAACGGGTGTGAGGGCTTTTTATAAAGAACATTATCCACTTACTGAAGATGCCCGTGCAAGAAAGTTCCTTAACCCCGGAGATGCCGTTGTTTCTGCGCTTTGTCATGAACCACGTGTATCCCTCGCCGTACTGCAGGAATTAATGTCACCGTATCTCAGCAATGGTAAATTGACTGTATTGCTGGAATATAAAATCCATTCCGCTGATACTACCGGCAGACAGGTGAAAGCTTTGAAGGCAGTAAGTACAAGAACTGGAAAGACTATTTTATTGTCGGCGCCGTATTTTGCCGACGCAACTGAGCTTGGGGATCTTTTGCCTTTAACCAACACCGAATTCGTGACCGGCACAGAATCGAGGAAACAAACCGGGGAACTACATTCCCCCGAAATCGGCGACCCCGATAACCAACAGGCTTTTACCATGTGTTTTGCTATGGACTATCTGCCTGGAGAAAATCATGTGATTGAAAAACCTGCTGAATATAAGTTCTGGAGCAGCTTTGTTCCCCCGATGAATCCGGCATGGCCGGGCAAGCTCATACAATTAAAATATCCAAAACCCGCCACGCTCGTCCCTACCCCGCTAAATTTTAACCCCGACGGGACAAAAACTACCGACTATTTAAATTTATGGCTATACCGACGGATTCTGAATAAGAACAATTTTGTTGCAGGTAGCTATTCCGGAGATATATGCACGGTTAACTGGCCGCAGAACGATTATACATTAGGCAACCTGGTCGGCGTAACGGAGAAGACTTTTAAACACCATGTTAACCGGGCCAAACAATTAAGCCTGTCATTGTTCTATTGGCTTCAGACAGAAGCGCCTAAACCGGGCGGCGGTTATGGATGGCCGGGGTTACGGCTTCGCAAAGACATTATGGGCACAGAAGATGGGATGGCGAAGTATCCCTATGTTCGGGAGGCACGCAGGATACAGGCCCTCTTCACCGTAAAGGAGGAGCACGTGGGGGTGGAGAACCGCGCGCTTGTTTATGGCAGGGATGCTGCAAAGAAAAGCGCCGTCTTTCCTGACAGCATTGGCGTTGGCAGTTATCACATTGACCTGCATCCGAGCTCGCGGGGCAACAATTATATCGATTTCAATTCGCTGCCTTTTCAGGTTCCACTGGGCGCGCTGATACCTGTACGAATGGATAACCTGTTACCTGCCTGTAAAAATATCGGTACCACGCATATAACTAATGGTTGTTATCGCTTACATCCTGTTGAATGGGGCATCGGTGAGGCGGTTGGATTATTAACAGCTTTTGCGATACAGAAGAAAGTGATTCCAAGGGAGGTGCATGCCAATAAAAAGCTGCTGGAAGATTTTCAGGCGTTTATTCAAAAACAGGGCGTGGAGATCAATTGGCCGGGATAGCCGACGCAGTTATTAAAAAAGCACTTTACAAGATTCAATAACTGCTTCGGTAATTACAGTTACAGTAAACCCCAGTTAACGCCTGCATCAACTGAAGACAGACCAACGTGGTATTATCATTAATGAAAATTTATCTCCGCTTCGAAAGTCCTGTTCCAGGGAAGACTGAAACCCAGGTTAGCAGGTTTGCGCCATGGAATGCCTTGTTGACGGCTATTGCTGCGCCTCCGGGAATAGACTTTTATGAGTTCTTTTAATGATCCCGAAAGTACATTTGTAGCGTACTCTTCCACTTCCTTGTTCGTTTTATCATCCAGTATCCTGGAGCTTAATTTATCCTGACCGAAGTGAATGTTTATTTTAGATCTTTGTAATCCATGGAAATAATAATCATCGAGCACGCGATGAAATGTAAACCAGTTTTGTGCATCCCAAATGCGCTGTGTGAGTGCTTTGTTTTTTAGTAACTTTCTTTCAGCAATATTAAAAACAATTCCCTGGGGAAGCGTTGTGCCAATAGTATTTGCCGCCGTGTTCCAGGAGGCGTAACTGTTAAGCTCAGGTAATATTCCGCGCGCCTCGAGTTCTTGTGTAAATGCCGAATCGCCACCCTGTACATTGCCAACAGGATCAATATCAGCAACCATCACTCTCCTGCCGTTTTTTATCTTCTCGTCTATCTCAGCCGCAAAACTCGTAGCCCTGCCGGGTTCACGCCTTGAAGCAAATACATAAAATAGCAGATCGGCATTCCTTTCATCCCGCACTTCTTCCGAGCCCGTAGCCCGGATATGAAAACCGACGGTTTCTTTTAACGGCTTGTCCTCAAAAGGCATAACCGTATTGGCGGCAATTTCGGAAGAGTAGAACGCTTTTACTGTTGGACTCATTTTATAATAATGGTTAAGCGCTCTTGCCAGCAACAACATAGAAACTTCATCCGCGCCGGGCTGAACGGCAACCTTAGCAGCAAGTCCGGATCTTTCTATTTCTTCCACAAGCTGCACACGGTCGGCCACATGAACCCCAACCGGTTTCGCATCATCCTGAGACAAGACCAGGAAATCTATCATTCCGGAACGGGTATATTTCACTGCTTTTAAGTTTACCTCGAGATTTCGTTTGCGCGCGGTTTTATAATCCAGCAATGCATCCGCCGGTATCTTGGAAACCAAGTTAGCGGTCTCCTTTTTTGATACATCATCCTGCTTAACAGATATTTCGGCCCATCTTGCAAGGTCCGCGCGGTAGGCGTCGTTATTACCGTCAGCAGTAGGCGCAATTCGCATGATCACACTTTGAACATACAACGGCAACGCGGGCGCTTTTTTATGAATTTCTTCGATTATGCCAGCACGTTCGAGGGCCTTACCGGTTTCCACGTTAAACGCTCTGGAAGCTACCAATCCGCCATACACGAGCATATCCAATGAAATAATGGCTGCTTTAAAATCATTAAGGTCCTGTTGCTTTAACCATTGAATGATTTGATCAGAATTACCAGGAGTGGTGAACCTGCCCAGTAATTCTTTTGGAGGTGTTACGAGATCAGCGTCACCAATCAGCCCTATCCTTTGCGTGAATTGAAGACAGGGTGGCCGGTCATCGAGTGGGATAAACAATATTTTAATGGAGGAATTTGATGGGGCTTGCGGATGGGCTGATTGGATGATTAATAATAAAATGATAACTGATAGATACTTTCTCATCGTGGAAGCAAGATATAATATTTATTCAAACTGAAATTTTGGTTAGATTTATTTTCACCACTGAGTGCACAGAGAGGAGCGTAGGAGGGCAGCAGGGAAAATCTCTGTGACCCTCTGCCCTTCCTCTCTGCGGTCTCCTGCGGTAATTCAACGAACCCATAAACTACATCGATTCAAACCTCTTCTCAACAAAGTTCCAATTAACTACGCTCCACCAAGCTGTAATATAATCAGGCCTACGGTTTTGATATTTAAGGTAGTAAGCATGTTCCCACACATCAAGACCCAAAACCGGCGTTCCCTTAACGTCGCTAACATCCATTAGTGGATTATCCTGGTTGGGAGAAGAAGTGATCGTAAGCTTTTTGTCTTTCCCTAAAACAAGCCATGCCCATCCACTACCAAACCTTGTTTTCGCTGCATCAGCAAACTGCGTTTTGAAGGCATCTATCGAACTAAAATCCTTTTGAATAGCATTTAGTAATTTGCCTGTGGGAGCAGTAGCACCGGAAGGCGCAGACATCATTTTCCAAAACAATTCATGATTGTAATGGCCACCGGCGTTATTGCGCATCTTGGGGGTATATTTTGAAACACTACCCAACAATCTTTCCAGCGTAACCGAGCTGGTATTTACATTTTCAGCCTGCACCGCTTCTGCCAGTGATTTCGCATAAGATGCGGCATGTTTACTATAATGAAGTTCCATCGTAGCCGCATCAATGGAAGGCTCTAACGCGTTGTAGGCGTAAGGCAATGGAGTCTGTTTGTAGGGAATATTTTCTACATTAAGCCCGATTACTTTCGCTTTTCCCGTATTGGCAAAAGAAGATAGGAAATTTAGGGAAAGACCGGTCGCGAGACTAGCGGTTCCTGCCTTAACAAGAAAGTCCCTGCGATCAAGATTTTTATTGGTACTCATAGTTTAAATTTTCTGGTCTTTTATGAATGTTGTGCCTGCCTGGCCGAAAATGTCATTGTGACTGTTCATATAATATGCCACGTTTTTGGAGAGATCTAAATGCTTAGTGTTAAAGTTTGTAGATGGCTTAAGTGCTTACCATGCTGATGTTTTTTTTTCCACAGAGAGCCGGCTACTCTCTGTGGCTATTTTTTCAAAACTGATGAATTACCCCCGGTACAAACCTACCTTATCCCGGATATTGAATACATCTCTAAGTGCCCGGCTGGCGGCATAGTAGCCACACATACCGTGCACCCCTCCGCCAGGCGGCGTAGACGAGGAGCAGATATAGATCCCTTTGGCTGATGTTCGATACGGAGAGATACGAACAACGGGCCTGGTGAATAACTGGGTGATGTCTATCACTCCCCCGTTAAT
>JBBPYM010000335.1:0-8301 GCA_038199905.1 Chitinophagales bacterium
AGGAGGAAATGAAAATGTAAAATATTCGGTGTCTGGTTCATATACCAACGAGGGGAGCATATTCAGGGATGGCAGCCTTAAATACAAAACATTTTCACTCCGTAGTAACATAGATGCTCAGATCAACAAATACCTGAAAGTGGGTGTTGATTTTAATGGAGCAGTGAACGATGGAGATTATCCTGCTTACAGCGTGACTTCTACATTCGGGGCGCTTAAACAGATACCTTTCATTCCGGTTTACTGGGGTAACGGTTATCCATCTGCGGGGATAGAGAACGGTGAAAACCCTGTGGTAATGGGCACTTCACTTACAGGCAATCTAAACACGCAAACTTATAATTACGTTGCCAAAGGTTCTTTCGATCTGATAATTCCATGGGTAAAAGGCTTGGGACTTGATGGTTATTACGCATATAATAACAACATCGTGTTAGATAAAAACTGGCAAAACCCCTGGACGGTGTACGATTATAATAAGGCCAATAATACGTATATACCTAAGCTTGGCGGCAGAATTTTGGCCCCGCAGCTTACGCAATCTTTTAGCCAGTCGCCACAAACACTCGTGAACCTTCGCCTTAAGTATGAAGTAGAACTAGGTGATCATAACATCAGCACTTTTGTTGCTGCTGAACAATCAAACCGGACAGTTAGTAGTTTTAGTGCTTTCCGGAAAAATTATATCTCGTCAGCCATCGACGAACTTTTTGCCGGTAGCCTGGTAGACCAGTCTACAGGTGGTGGCCGGTCGGAGACCAGTCGCGAGAATCTTTTCGGACGCGTTAGTTATGGTTATATGGATAAATACCTGGTGGACTTTAACTACAGGTACGATGGTTCTTCCAACTTTCCAAAAGGAAAGCAGTTCGGTTTCTTCCCCGGCGTTTCAGCTGCATGGCGCGTTTCACAAGAGAATTTCATGAAAAATGTTGATTTTGTCAACGACTTGAAAATTAGGGGATCGGTTGGAAAGATCGGTAATGATGCCATTGCCGCGTTCCAGGATCAAAGGCTTTATACGCTTGGTAACACGGGTATGAGTTTTGGCACGCCAGCAGTTGCATCAAATGGTTTGATTGCCGGGGTTACGCCCAATCCCAATATCACCTGGGAGGTTGGAACCACATCAAACATTGGGTTGGATGCGAGTTTTTGGAGGGGTTTACTTGGTTTAACCGTAGACATCTTTAAACAAACACGATCCAACATCCTGGCAACAAGGGATCTTGCAATTCCCGTTTATACCGGCCTGTTACTTCCTAATGAAAACATTGGCACAGTAGAAAACAAGGGAATAGAAATTGAGTTGAGTCATGCCAAAGTGATAAAGGATTTCTCCTGGCGGATTGCTGCAAACATGTCTTACTCGCATAATAATGTGATTAGCATTAGCGAAGCAAAAAATGTGGCAGCATGGAAAAAGCTGGAGGGCCACGTGCTTGGTGCTTCACAATATTATCATGCTCTTGGTATATTCAGAACACAGGAAGAGATAAATAAATCACCTGTTTATGCAGGTACGAAAGTAGGCGACCTGCAGTACGAAGACAAAGACGGCAACGGGTCAATTACCGCAAACGACATGTACACCATGGATAAAACAAACACACCAGAGATCATGTTCGGACTTAATTTGTCGGCCAATTATAAAAGCTTTTCCCTTTGGGCGAATTTTGCCGGGGCAAGCAATGTTTGGCAATACTATCATGTTAACGCCCGCGTTGCTATCAACCAGCTGGAAGATGTGATCGTTAACCGTTACACACCAGGGAGTATGGATTCAAAATATCCAAAGTTGCCTACGCTTGAAACGATGACTGAGGTGAGCGGACTTAAATCAGATTTCTGGTTAAAAAATTCCACGTACGGCAGACTAAAGACCTTAGAGTTATCTTACAATCTGCCGCAGGAATTGATATCGAGGATCAAGATGCAGTCGCTGAGGGTATATCTAAACGGGCAGAACTTATTTACGGTGGATAACGTAAATTGGGCGGATCCGGAAAACACTTCCAACACCTCCGCTTACTATCCCCAGAGCAAAATCTATAATTTAGGAATAAACCTCACTTTTTAAAATCTTTGACCATGAACCGGGTATATAATTTTTTAAACAGCACCTCAAAGTCAAGATTCACTCTCAGCCTGGCAATGATCTTTTCGCTTTCGCTGCTTTCTTCCTGTACGAAGAATATTCTTGATAAATCACCTACTGCCAGTTATTCAGATATTGATGTTTGGAAATCTTCCAACCTGATATCAAACTTTATCGACAATACTTACAGGCAAACACCAACGGGTTTTACATACCGGTCGTTAAAGCTTGCATCGTTAACGGATGAAATTTTTCGCAGGGGCGGGGGCAATAATATTATCAACGGCGGAAATGTAACACCTGCGGCATTAGGTATGATCGACTTCTGGGTTTCACCTAACGGTTATAGCTACTGGCCGGTCATCACAAAGTGTAATATCTTTTTTCAGAATATTGAAGCAGCGCCGGTGGAGGCGGGATTAAAAAGCCGGATGATGGGGGAAATGAAATTTCTCCGGGCATATGCCTATTTTAACCTCGTTTCTTTATATGGTGGAGTTCCACTGATAACAAAAGTTTTTGGATTGTCTGATGAGTTCAATCAGCCCAGGAACAGTTACGATGAATGTATGAATTTTGTTATTACGGAACTGGATGCCGCCGCGGCGCTACTGCCGCTTACTTACAGCGCTGCCAATCTTGGAAGGGTGTCAAAAGGGGCCGCGCTTGCTGCCAGGTCGCGTGCTTTATTGTATATGGCAAGCCCGCTTAACAATGCAGCGAATGCTGCAGCAAAATGGCAGGCAGCAGCTGATGCAGCGAAAGCTGTTATTGATCTGAAGTTGTATTCATTGTTCCCAGGTTATAAGGACCAGTTCCTGGGCGTGAACACATATAATGTAGAATCAATCTGGTCAAGGCCTTATAATTTCTCCGTGTCGCCGGAAGGTACTTACCTCGAATTACAATTGTACCCTAACGGTTACAGTGGGTTCGCCCAGGTTGCTCCATATCATAACCTCGTTGATGAGTATGAAATGGTAAGCGGCAAACTTCCAAAAGATGATGCTGCGTACAATCCCCAGAATCCATACATAAACCGTGACCCGCGTTTTTATGCAAGTATATTGTATGATGGCGCTCCCTTCAAAGACAGGACCGTTGAAACTTATGTTCCCGGAGGCAGAGACTCCAGGGAAGGGATCATATCAAGCTGGAACGCCACTGAGACTGGCTATTATGTACGGAAATTTATCGATGAATCAATTACGAACCCCAGCCAAGCCAACCAGGGAAACCCGCCATGGATATTCTTCCGCTATGCAGAAATCTTGCTGAACTATGCCGAAGCTACCTACTTCCTCGGTCAGGAAGCTACCAGTAGGCAGTACCTGAATATGGTAAGAAGCAGGCCGGGTGTTAATATGCCCGCTGTTACAGAAACCGGTGCGGCACTGTTGGCAAGAATACAGCATGAGCGTCAGATTGAACTTGTATTTGAGGATCATCGCTGGTTTGATATCCGCCGGTGGAAGATTGCGCCTGTAGTGTTAAATAAACTTCCAAAGAGAATGGATATCGTAAGAAACCCGGTTACAGGCGTAAAAACTTATACTGTCAATACGATGGAGCTTTTCAAATTTGGGTTTACCGATAAGAATTACCTGATGCCCATACCGCAATCGGAAATCGATAAAAACCCGCAGTTAAAACAAAATCCCGGATACTGAATCTCCTACTTTAATGAAAACATTAAAAATTAAAATGACTAGCCTTATAAAAAAAACAAGTGCCGCTAAGCGTCTTGCGAAAATGATAACGGGATTATTTGCTACTATTATTTTGGTGCAGCATACGGCAAAAGCGCAGGAGGAAGTATTAGATGATGTGCATACCTGGATACATTACAGCGATGCCCCTAATGCGGAGTATCACTACCTGGCTTCACAGGCGTTTAGTATGCTGGATAAAAGAACCGCGATGGTGGCGAAGTACAATACATTGGGCGACTGGCAATCGCGGCAAAAGATGATACGCCAGACCCTGTTGGACATTGTTGGTCCCTTCCCCCAAAAAAATCCGTTAAATGCAAAAGTTTTACGCAAGATCAGCAAAAGCGGTTATACTGTGGAGCATATAGTGTATGAGTCGCAACCCGGCTTTTATGTAACCTCCTCGTTGTTTATACCCGCGGGATTAAAAGCTGGCAGTAAATCTCCTGCAGTGATCTATTGCAGTGGCCACACGCCGGAAGGATACCGAAGCCCGGTTTACCAGAACGTTATACTGAACCTGGTAAAAAAGGGATTTATGGTGTTTGCCTTTGACCCGGTGGGCCAGGGCGAGCGGCTTGAATACATCGATCCCGCAACAGGAAAATCTTCTTCTACGGGTGAGCATTCTATTGCGGGCGCACAGGGTTTTATCACCGGTAACCCGCAGTCGAGATTTATGATCTGGGATGGCATCAGGGCGGTCGATTACCTGCTTGGTCGCAGTGATGTAGATCCCGCGAGAATAGGCATTACAGGCCGCTCCGGTGGCGGCACACAGTCTGCCTATATTGCGGCCATGGATGAACGTATCAAAGCAGCTGCACCTGAAAATTACATCACTAACTTTACCCGCCTGATACAAACAGCTGGTCCTCAGGATGCCGAACAGAACCTGTTCAACAGCATCGCGAAAGGATTGGATATGGCTGATTATTTATTGGTGCGTGCTCCGAAACCTACATTGATGATCACTACCACCCGCGATATGTTCAGCATTCAGGGTGCACGCGAAACGGCAAAAGAGGTGTCGCGGATCTATAAGGCTTATGGCAAGCCAGAGAACTTCAGGATGATCACCGATGACGCGCCACATGCATCTACAAAAAAGAACCGCGAAGCCATGTATGCTTTCTTCCAAAAATACCTGGATAATCCCGGCGATTCCACTGATGAAGCTACCACTATTCTTACGGAAAAAGAGATCCAGGTTACTCCTACCGGCCAGGTAGCGACTTCTCTAAAAGGTGAGACTATTTATAGTCTGAACCTTAAAGCCGCGGATGATTTAGAACGTAAGATCCAGGCTTCCAGGAAGAATGTTACGGCATATTATTCTGGTGTTGTACAATCAGCAAAGAAACTCTCCGGTTATAAAGAAGTATTAAAAACCAGTGAGCCAGTATTTACGGGCCGCTTTCAACGGAACGGTTATGTTGTTGAAAAATACTTCATGGACGGCGAAGGCGATTATATTATTCCGTACCTGCTGATGATCCCAGAGAAGTCAAATCATAAAGCGCTTATATACTTACATCCATCAGGCAAATCTGCTGGTGCGGCTGTTGGAGGAGAGATGGAATGGTTTGTAAACAACGGCTTCACCGTACTGGCACCTGATATTTTAGGAACAGGCGAAATGGGCGGTGGTAAATTTCGGGGCGATTCAAATATAAAGGGGATATCATTTAACATCTGGTTTCTTTCTATGTTGATTGGAAGAAGTATCGTGGGAATACAGGCAAGTGATGTGGTAAGACTCAGTAGAGAGTTGAAGGTGAGTCAGGGGGTAAGCGAAGTGTACGGATTTGCCCGCAGAGAAATGAGCCCGGTGTTGTTACATGCTGCTGCTTTCGATCAGTCGATTACACGCGTGGCGCTGGTAGAACCATATTCATCTTACCGCTCAGTGGTAACGTCGCGGTTCTATACCCCGGCGTTCATTCCCAGCACGGTTCCCGCCGCGCTTGGCGCTTATGATCTGCCCGACCTTGCCGGCAGTCTTGCGCCAAGAAAGCTGGTGATGGCAGGTACAACAGGTGGCTCCGGTGATACCACCGACACCAATAGTATTAAGTCAGATCTGCAGATAGTAACTGATGCCTACCATTCACGCAAAGCAGATGCTCAGCTAAAAATAATCGCTGGTAAAACCACCGGCGATCTAAATGATCTTTATAAAGAATTGATAAAGTAAAAAAATTAAAAAACCATCGTTTGTTATTTACCTTACAACTTTTATTCTCATGAAATCCATTGCTTCGAATGCGCAGCAACATGATAAGAGTTCAAAAACGCCTGTAGTAAAAATTGTAAAACAGGAGCCAGATAAAAGGGTGGACATATTTGTTGACGGGAAACTTTTTACTTCCTACTGGTGGCCGGATAGTGTATACAAACCTGTTCTTTACCCCCTGGTTAGTTCGCAGGGTACTACCGTTACGCGGGGCTTTCCGATCACTCCCAGAGCGGGAGAGCGTACAGATCATATTCACCAGGTGGGCAACTGGTTAAACTATGGTAATGTAAATGGATATGATTTCTGGGGCAATGGATCAGAAGGTAAACGAAATGTAACCGGTGGACAGATTAAACATACCGGCATCGGTAAGGTAGCAGGTGGAGCCGGTGAAGGAACCCTGAATACCAAAGCCAGTTGGATTGATCCCGCAGGAAAAGAATTGCTTGCAGAAAAAACTGAATTTCATTTTATAGCCACCGGTTCTCTACGAATCATCGACCGCATTGTTTCATTAACAGCGTCAGGGCAGGCTGTAACAATGAAAGATACCAAAGAAGGAAGTTTCGGCATCCGTGTGGCGCGGCAGCTTGAACTGCCTTCCAAAGAAGATGTTACGCTAACAGATGCACAAGGCAATCCAACTACAGTAAAACAAATGTCGAATGATGGGGTCACCGGCAATTACCTGAGCAGCGAAGGTGTAACCGGCGATGCCGTCTGGGGCACCCGTGCAAAATGGATGGACCTGTATGGAATTATCGGGAAAGAAAAGATATCGCTGGTGATTTGTGACCACCCGTCGAACCTGAGTTATCCCACCTATTGGCATGCGCGTGGATACGGGTTGTTTTCGGCAAATCCCTTTGGTGTCAAAGACTTTACCGCCGGTAAAGAGCAACTCAATTACGTAATTGCTGCGGGCGCCACGCTGAAGTTGAGGTACAGGATCATTATCTCTTCCGGCGAGCACCTTTCCAATTCGGAGATCAATGCATTAGCGGCAGACTTCGCTAGAAAATATAATTAACAATCATTGCGGAAAAAGAACCGCATCCATGATTCATAATCCAGCATGAATAATAAACGCAGAGACTTTATAAAATTTGCCGGATTGGCTGGCCTAACCGGCGGTGGAATACTGAAAGGTTTTGCTTCAACACCAGTTGACAGGAAAAGATATACATCGCCATCATTCCAGGTGAATGATCAAATCAAAGCAGACTATGAGCTGGCCCTCAACATTCTAAACCCTTCTAAAAAGCACCTGGAACATGGCCTTGAACTTCACCGTAACTCACTGGTGATAGATGCTTATGGATTTATGCCGAAGTCGTCGCTCGATGGGGAAGCCATCGCGGCGGCCATCCGCGACTATGCATCACCGATTGAATTGCAGGATATGCAAGAAGACATGTTTATGACCCGCTTTGTAGTGAATGAAAAAGAACAGGCGGAATTAAAAAATGCCTGGGAAGCTTCTGGTTTAACCTGTGTGTTTCAGAATGCAGGTGAAGAAGGAAATGAAATAAAACGTTTGCTAAAACGGTTATCGCATTTTACTTATAGTACGGACATGTTACGGTCGTTTCTGAGTAAAGCTGTGACACCTGCTGATATAGAACTTGCAAAAAAAGACAACAAGCATGTGCTGTATTTTTCCGGCAATGGTGTGCCTTTGCCGCAGGAATGGATTTCAGTGGAGGATGAACTGCGTTATATCAGCATATTTTTCCAGCTGGGCATTCGTATGATGCACCTTACTTATAACCGGCGTAACGTAATTGGTGATGGCTGTGCCGAAACAGCTGATGGTGGTTTGAGTGATTTCGGCAGGGCCGTTGTTAAAGAAATGAACCGCGTAGGCGTAGTGGTAGACACTGCACATTCGGGCTGGAAAACAAGCCTGGAAGCGGCAAAGATTTCCGGCAAGCCGATGGTTGCCAGTCACACTACTGCATCATCATTGCACCAACATATACGTGCGAAACCGGATAATGTGATCCGTGCCATCGCTGATACGGGAGGTTACGTTGGCATCTGCTGCATACCCCGCTTTCTTGGCGGCAAGGGAGATATATCCGCGATGATGAAACATATTGATTATGTATGTAAGAAATTTGGCAGCGATCATGTTGCCATTGGCACGGACGTAGCTTATACTTCGCAGTTTGAAAAGGAGGAGCGGTCGAAGATCCCTGCTACAGGAAAATCAAGAACTCGATGGGAAGCACTTTTGACTCATGATGACT
>JBBPYM010000336.1:0-2512 GCA_038199905.1 Chitinophagales bacterium
CGAGGGGGCAGAGAAGAGCACAATTCGCTCTTCTCGCTCTACTCTACCGGTTAAAAAACTCTATGAACGAACTCTCTGCATCACAAAATCATTCATCCAATATCCATTTCCAATCTCAATATCTTCCTCCCGTATCACTACAAACCCCAGCTTCTCATAAAAGAACCTGGCTTTATTAAACCTGTTCACATTCAGTTCAAAAGCCACCGCTCCTTGAATGTTTTTCATAATAAACCGTATCAGCTCAGTCCCAACTCCTTTTCCCTGCAGTTCACTGCTCACATATAATTTATGCAATTTATAATTGCCGGCACCGACTGAAGAATAAGACGCAAAACCAACCGGAGTATCGCCAGCTAAAGCCACCAGGAATGTATGTTGTGTAAACTGTTTTTCCAGCGAAGACACACTATAAAAAAGATCCAGCATATAAGTAACCTGTTCCGGCGACAAGATGTCTTTATAAGCAGCAGGATAAATTTGAAAAACCAGTTGCCGGATTATATCTATGTCTTCCAGTGCGGCTTTACGTATCTCGATCATTGATCTTTTATTATGAACGATAAAAGTAGAAAGAATTTTTTTACTGTTCCTTAAAGAGCTTGTTCGCCAACAAGGTTGAGGGTGGTAGCAGTCACCCTTCCAAAAGAAAATCCGTTATATTTACTGCCATGAAATTCCTGGTTATCATTGGTCTTTTAATAATTACAGGTCCGCTCTTTTCCCAGCAGTTTGGTGGTTACCCGCCATCGGTAAAATGGAAACAGGTGAACAATACCACTGCAAAGATTATCTTTCCCACCGGACTCGATTCAGTGGCCCGGCAAGTTGCAGGCATCGTGCAGGCACTGAATTTATCTACCCAACAATCGATCGGCAATAAATTACATAAGGTGGATATTGTGCTGCACAATCAAACAACGGAATCGAATGCGTATGTGGCGCTGGGTCCGTATCGCAGCGAATTTTATCTTACACCGCCACAAAATAGTTTTACACTCGGAAGCCTCTCCTGGCCCTGGCAACTCGCCATTCATGAGTTCCGCCATGTGCAGCAGAACAATAATTTCAATGTCGGGCTTTCCAAAGTTTTCAGGATGTTATTTGGAGAAGAAGGTCAGGCACTTGCCAACAGCCTCGTGATACCAGATTGGTTTTACGAAGGTGACGCTGTTTTTAACGAAACAAATGTAAGCGAGCAGGGCAGGGGCCGACTTCCCTTTTTTTACAATGATTACCGTTCCTTATGGGAGTCAGGGAAAAATTATTCATGGATGAAACTTCGCAATGGATCGCTGCGCGATTTTGTGCCTGATCATTACAAACTGGGATACTTGCTAACTGCATATGGCAGGGAAAAATATGGGGATGATTTCTGGAAGAAAGTTACACAGGATGCTGCGGCGTTCAAAGGTGTTGTGTATCCTTTTCAAAAAGCGGTAAGAAAATATTCGGGAAGAACATATTCAACTTTCAGAAAGGAAGCACTGGCTTATTTTAAAAACACGGATAGTGCAGGGGCAATATCACCTGAACTGCAATCCCTTTCGCGTGGCCATTTTATTGCCGATGAAGCGTATCCTGCTTTCGTTAACGACAGCACGTTATTGTTTGTAAGAGCAAGCTACAAACAGGTTCCATCATTTATAATTCGTTCCGGCACCGTACAAAGAAAGCTCCGTGTAAAAGACTATTCGCTTGACAATCATTTTTCTTATCGTAATGGCAAAATTGTCTATGCCTCTTTCAGACCCGATCTGCGCTGGGGATGGAGAAATTATAGTGAATTAAAAGTGCTTGACGTTAACAGCGGGCATCAGCATACGCTCACCAGGCGGTCAAAATATTTTTCCCCGGATATCAGTGCAGACGGCACCACACTGGTGGCTGTGCAGGTAAATAGTTTGGGCGCAAGTGCCCTTCATTTCATTGACGCTGGAAATGGCCAGTTAATTAAAGCATTGCCTAACCCGGAGAAATTATTTTATACTTATCCAAAATTTTATAACGCAGCAACCGTGGTCAGCGCTGTTAAGAATGAAGCAGGTCAGATGTCACTGGCACTAATAGATGCGGCCAAAGGTAGTACAAGTTACCTGGTGCCATTCTCCTACAATGTAATCGGCTTTCCTTTTATCCGCAATGATACTATTTATTATAATGCATCATCTGGCCCCAATGACCGGATCTTTGCTTATGCCATGAATGATAACAAACTCTTCCGGTTGGCGACAGGTGACGCTGTTAGTACCGGTTCTTACCAGCCTGTAGTGAGCGGTGATGCAATAACCTGGAGTCGGTTTACGGCAGTTGGTTACCAACTGCAAACAAAACCTGTAGATCAGGTATCATGGCAACTCATTACGCCTACGGAATTTGCAAAACCACTCCCGGAGTTTGGCATCCGGTCGCTTAACAATAATCCCGTTAGCGGTTATACTCTCCCGGCACAAATGGCGGTAACGCGTTATCCACCCACTTATAACCTCGTTAACTTTCACAGTCTTCACCC
>JBBPYM010000337.1:0-3021 GCA_038199905.1 Chitinophagales bacterium
CTTATCGCAACCGAAATAAGAAACGCGGTGGGCAAAGCTAAAACGGCGAACTGGACAAAACTGCCTGCAAGAAAGCGAAATAATTGTACGGTATTTTCCCATGCCAACACCTTGTTCCTGGAATACTTTACAAGATTTCTTCAGTATGGCTCCGGTGACTGCATTGCCATAGCGCAAAGCAATAATACCTGCAATAAGATTAACAAAAGTATCCGCTCCAGACTGTACCCTGACACTAATAAGATTATTAACGCGGGCGAAATATTGTTGGTATCGCAAAACAATTACCTGGTGCCGCTTACCAATGGTGACTTTGTAAAAGTGCTGCAAATTGGAGAAATAGAAACCAAAGAATTGCTTCGTTTTGCGGATGTAAGAGTTAAACATATAGAAACAGGAAACGAATACCAGGTGAAACTTGCGCTTGACCCGTTTTCTAACTACTCCCCTAACCTCACAACTGAACAACAACGCAGCCTTATGATTGATTTTTCAAGAAGGATGCGTGCGAAAAAAATCGGCACCAAATCAGAAGCTTACCAGGAGAGTATGCGGAAAGATCCCTGGCTCAATTCACTAAGGGCTAATTATGGATATGCTGTTACTTGTCATAAGGCCCAGGGCGGTGAATGGAACAATGTGTATTTGTTTTTAGAGAAAAGAATGTACGGATCAATGAACAACGATGAAATGCTGAGGTGGTGGTACACCGCAATCACCCGAACCCGCATACAATTGTACTTACACGATGAATGGTGGCTCATTTAAAAAAGATTAGATGTGGAACTTCAACCGCTCGCCGAGGCTTTCACACAGCGCCAAAAAGACTACGTAAAAGCGATTACTATTTAAAAGCCGCTGTGGCAGCAGGACGCAGCACAGTTCAATGTTTGGCAGGATCGAGTTAGGCTTATTGCCTCAAAGAAACCCGGCAATACCAGCAGTCATTAGATACTTGTCGCCAAATGAATAAGCGCTTTCCACAGTCTACCATAATAGCGCAATTATATGCTTCCACTATCTATTATACACAGTTCACAGGTAAAAACATACCCCAGGTTGGTGTTGCTAAAAAAGCGGTCAACGCTATGTATGATCTTTGTCCGCTGTATCAAAAGTTTTCACTCACCTCGAAAGCTATTTTTAGATTGTCCAAACTTTTAATGAGTCAGCCTTCGGCAGATTAGCAAGAAAGTGAAAACTGGCTGAAAGAGCTTGACCCTCGACCTGCTGGACCATCAGCCTTTCAGCATGAAAGGTGCGAATGGTAAAATGATCGAATAGGCATCGCCGGTAGAAGAATGGTTTAGCGCTATGATAAAAGTTAAAGCCGGACTCAACCAGCCAGAAGCATTGTTAACAATCGTGGAAGCGCCCCGCAACCGGTAATTGAAATGGAACCTTAACAATCTTACCTGGTTTTCCCGGAAAAAAGCCTTCGCTTATTTACAATAACGACAAAAAGAAAAAGCCGAAAAAATCTTACGAAAAATTATCAGATCACACATTTCAGACAAACAACACAGTCCATCCAACCAGGGATGAAATCATAGCAAATCATAAAATCAAACAAATCACAGTTCAGACAACCCTCACATCACAGTTCAGACTACTGGCTGCCAAGCCCTCTACTATTTAAATATTTAAGAAATCCTGTTATTATTTATTCTTGCATTTAAATATCAACCTATGAGCACGCTGGGAAGAAATGAGCCTTGCCATTGTGGAAGTGGCAAAAAATACTAAAATGCTGTATTGAAAAGGATAAAGCTGCCAACGACAATTATCAAAGCAAGGATGAGTCGACACTGGAAGATGGTCAACTTTCTCATGTGCATACGTATAATGAAACAGAGCAAGACTAGTTTGATGAAGACGAGTTTGATGAAAAAGAGGATGAGGATGAGGATAATAAAAATGAAAATGATGATACCGAACAGCTGGAAGTAGAAGGAATTAACACGGAGCCTGAGAGAGTCACGGAGAAACCATACCCGGTTATATCAGCTGAAGACGAATTACTTATTGAAGAGTGGGGGGGACAATTTGATTACGACAAAAGTCCCAGGGAGATAAAAAATTATATTGAGCAATTTATGCATGCGTACCGCACCTGGCAGAAAACCTCGGTCTGAACATGATATCCTGTTTAATTTGGGGACAAATATCAAATTGCTGGCGAGAGCGAAGAATTTATCCTTTTTCTTATCTATATACGAAAAGAGTTTCCTGCTACTTACATTAGAAATGCGGGCTATTACGATTTTGAAATAATCGCATGGCTTATAGCAAATGATCGGCAACGTGAAATAGAAAACTATCTCGGGTATCTAAAAGCATACCCGGTTGATTATGTTGACGAACTATTTGAACTGGTGGACTTGTTGGAGGCAACGAACAATATAGAACCCCTGATCTCCCTGGTTTCAGCCACCTATGGCCAGATAACTTCATCCCAGGAGGTAATTGGCGGAATGGGAATTATCAGACCTTTACTTTTGGAACTTTTAGAAAAATACATCCACGAAGGTTTTACAGACAAAGATGTCCTTAGCTTTTTAAATGAACAATGAAAGATTAAAACCTCTTGAGTTTAAGGCCAACAATCATGTCATAGACTATTGGACAACTGAATTAAATGATATGATGGGCCATTTACAAGCTGGCCTGCCGGAATTCCAAAGAAGAAGTCGCAAATGGAGAATAGATACCATGCAATCACTAGAAATTTCAGGCGGTTCATACACGAACGCACAGGTATTTCCTGGACAAGCGCATGGTATTATGCAGCGATGATGTCCGATTATTTTTCCGTTTCTATGCGTCTCACGAATGGAAATATTAAAAAACAGTTCGATTTCTCCAAAATAAGATTGACAAAGTTTTGATGCAGCTTTCGCAAAAGACTACAAGGCCCACTGGCACAAAATCGATTAGCCTCCTGGAGGCAGCGTACCATATGGCCGAATACCTGCAGCACGGTGATAATATCAGCGAAGAGGAGAAATTAATAATTCAAAA
>JBBPYM010000338.1:0-10058 GCA_038199905.1 Chitinophagales bacterium
CGCAGCTCGAAGAGCTGATAGCTGATAGCTGATAGCTGATAGCTGATAGCTGATAGCTGATACCTCATACCCCATACCCCATACCTGTCCTTACTTCTTCTTCACGCTGCCGGCGCCGCTCACATTCTGGTTTACGTCACGCGCATCACCTTTGTAGGATACTGTGCCGGCGCCGCTTACACGGGCATCGAGTTTAACGCTCGCGTATACTTCGGCGTCTCCGGCACCGGAGATGACCACTTTGGTGTTCTCTGATAAAAGGTCGTAGCAATGAGCATTGGCGGCACCACTTATCTCAAGCAAGAGGTCCTTTGTTTCTCCTTTTAGGTTTATGGAACCGCTGCCCGATAAGCGTACATCGAGTGCTGGCGCATCTACATCCAATTTAATTTCACCGGCACCGCTTACACGCAAATCCATTTTTTCACTGTTATTTATTTTTGTCTGCCCTATAATATCACAGGCTCCTGATACATCAACGCTCCTGAACAAAGGCGCCGTAACATACACCCTCATATCGCCTGTAGGATCGAGGTTATATCCATCTTTGCTTTTTACAACCAGCCGGTCACCTTCCTGCTTAACCACTATATAATCTATAAGATTTTCATCTGCTTCGATCTGGACCTTTGGAATGTCTCCCTGGGAGATATTTACTTTCATTGAACCATGCACTTCAATCCGGTTAAACGACGTCACCGCGCGATCTTCTGTTTCTATACTTCCATTTCCATGAATTCGCTTGCCGCCCATTAAACTGCAGGAAGCGAACACGCATGAAGTAATTAACACAAGCAAAAATATTTTTTTCATGTTTGGGGTTTGAGACAAAATTTGACAAAATAAACCATATTCCGAAATACTAATTATCAGACGATCATTTCCCTGAAAATGTGACATTTTCTGAACCACGGAGACACCGGAGGCACAGAGAGACACGGAGTTGTTTTGACAGACCTTTTAATTTAGCGGGTGAAACCTGCGGTACACTCGTCCGCATTAACTCCGTGTCTCTCTGTGCCTTTAGTGCCTCCGTGGTTTAACCTGCAGTAAACCACGGAGACACCGGAGGCACAGAGAGACACGGAGTTATTTTATAACCTTTTTAGTTGTCAAGTGAAACCTGAATCAAACCCGTCCGTGTTAAAATCCGTGTCTCTCTGTGCCTCTAGTGCCTCCGTGGTTCAAACTGCTGTAAACACGGAGGCACCAGTGAAACAGAGAAACACGGAGTTGTTTATTAGACCTTTTAATTTATCAGGTGAATGCTGCGGTACACTCGTCCTCATTAACTCCGTGTCTCTCTGTGCCTTAGTGCCTCCGTGGTTCAACCAGCGTAAACCACGGCGTCACTCACGAACATTTATTATACATTTGCAGTTAACCATATGAATAAAAGGGTAATACCTGACAATTGATCCTATAAATCCTCAAAACTCTTTATCCTGAATTATCTTCGCAGTTAACAGTAGAAATTTCTATGCAAGTAAAGATCCAATGGTGGGAGGTAGTGTTTTATGCCTTTTCACTGGTAATAGTTATTCAAATATTTTATTATTTATATTTCTTCAGAAGGCTCGCATTCTTTAAACCCAAACTGAAAGAACAATCACAGCAACACCCGCTAACTGTAATTGTATGCGCAAGAGATGAAGCGGCAAAGCTGGCCAAAAACCTGCCAGGTGTTCTTGTTCAAAATTATCCGACCACACATGAAGTGATCGTTGTAAATCATAACAGCCAGGATGAAACCGCTTATTTCCTGGAAGGCTTGAAAAAAACTTTTAAAAATTTACAGGTAGTAAATCTCACACAGGAAGCGAAGGGCATACCTGGAAAGAAATATCCTTTATCCATCGGCATTAAGGAAGCGAAACATGAAGTGTTGCTGTTAACAGACGCCGACTGTGTTCCGGCAAGTGAATTCTGGATGCAAAAGATGCAGGACGGTTATAGTGAAGGTATCGAGATAGTGCTAGGGTATGGCGCTTATTATAAAAAGCCCGGGATTATAAACAAGCTCATACGTTTTGAGACCTTTCATTCTGCCCTGCAATATTTATCCTATGCTATGGCTGGCACACCCTATATGGGGGTGGGTAGAAACCTGTCATATAAAAAAGCGCTATTTTTCAAACATAAAGGATTCTCCTCCATCAACCATGTAGCCAGCGGAGACGATGATCTTTTTATTAGTAAGGTGGCCACCAAATACAACACCAACGTGGTAATTGACAGCGATGCGATTACATTATCCGAGCCACAGAAAACGTTAGGCGGATGGGTGCGACAAAAAACCAGGCATTATACTACTGGCAAGTTTTATAAACCAGTTCATAAATTCCTCTTAGGGATGTATTCTTTCACCCACTTCCTGTTATACCCGCTTTTTATAGCAAGTCTGCTGGTGTACGACTGGAGAATTGTATTGCCAATATTCGCCGTGCGATTTATTCTGCAGGGTCTTATTTACTACAAAAGCATGAAAAAGTTAGATGAAAAAGACCTTTTTGCATGGTGGTGGTTGTTTGATATCTGGATGTTTTTTTATTACCTGATCTTTGCAAATTCACTATGGAAAAAGCCCCGCCAAACCTGGAACTGATACTTGAGTATTTCAGCGATTTTACTCCACACCAGTTGGAACAGTTCGCTGCTCTTGAAGGATTGTATAAAGACTGGAACAGTAAAATAAATGTTATCTCAAGGAAAGACATTGATAGTTTGTACGAGAAACATGTATTGCACTCACTCAGCATAGCAACGCTTGATCGTTTTAAACCAGGCGCATCAATCCTCGACATCGGTACGGGTGGCGGTTTCCCCGGCATTCCGCTGGCTATTTTTTACCCGGAAGTAACTTTTCATCTTGCTGATAGCATTGGAAAAAAAATAAAGGTGGTGGAAGAAGTTGCCACCGCGCTGGCACTGAAAAATGTAACAACCCAACATATAAGAGTTGAAGAAATCAAAAACCGGAAATTTGACTTCACCATGTCAAGAGCCGTTGCGCCACTCAAAGATCTTTGGAATTGGAGCAAGCCCCTGTTGCGCAAAAGCTCCACTCATCCAAAATCTTCCGTTAATGATAATCCTATGGACGGCTCACAGGTACCGGGTCTTATCTGCCTGAAAGGTGGTGATCTCAAACAGGAAATAGCGGAAAGCGGCACGCGCGTGAAGATGATGGAGATCTATAAAATTTTCCCACTTGAATCTTTCAAGGACAAATATATCATCAATGTAAGGTTATAATAGCCGTAAAAATTTATTACCACAAAGTGGTATTTGCGGTCAGTTGGAATAGTGGCACCTTTGTGAAAACTAAAGTTATGGACATTACGGTTTGCATTGTTGATGATAACGATGATATCCGCACGGCGTTGGAAGAAATTGTTTCCATGACTAACGGGTACAGATTATTAAGTAGTTTTTCAAGCGGCGAGGAAGCACTGGAGGGATTGTTGATTTTACGCCCGCAGGTAGTGCTGATGGACATAAACCTTGGTGGCATTAGCGGCATTGAGTGCGTGAGGATTCTCAAACCTCAGAACCCCGAAATTTTATATATGATGTGCACCGTGTATGAAGAAGACGAAAAAATATTTGAGGCACTAATCGCTGGGGCAAACGGTTATATCCTGAAAAAGACATCTCCCAAAAAATTACTGGAGTCAATAAGTGAGCTTAATGAAGGAGGCGCGCCAATGAGCAGCCAGATTGCCAGAAAAGTAGTAGCGGAATTCAGGAACAGGCCTAAGGTAGAAGAAAGCAATCCTGCAGTATCTTCTATTAGCTCATTATCAAACCGCGAAAAAGAAATTTTAGAATGGCTGGCAAAGGGAATGCTTTACAAAGAAATAGCCGCACAATTGTTTATCAGTCCCGAAACAGTGCGGAAACATGTTTACCATATTTATGAAAAATTACACGTGAACAACAGGATTGAAGCCGTAAATAAATATTTTAACAGGTAACGTCAAAAGCAAAAACTACCACTAAGTGGGTATTGCGGGTGATATAGAGGTTGTATATCTTTGATGCTGGTTGGATGTATCTGCAAGTATTATTAATCATTGAACCTTATCTTTTGCTTACTTTCCGGCAACCAATTAAAGTTATCAGGCTAATGCCGATGGCGAGAGCTGCTCAATTTTGAGCGGCTTTTTTTGCAGCTATCGGCCGTCAGCTATCAGCTATCAGCCGTCGTAAGTAACCCTCCAATTTTCTATTGATTAATAGAAAGACCGCCCATTAACCACATGCTAAAAATAAAAACATGTACAAAACAATTATTCCGGCAAACATGTCACCATCAGCTGATAGCTGACAGCTGACAGCTGAAAGCTATCTAATCACATTATCTCCCCGGCTTACATCCGCGAGACGAAGGCTGGGGTCAATTTCTATTGCCGTAAGTTCTGTAATTGGCCGGGTTGTTTCGATAACGTATGTCGGGTGCGTCCATTTCCAGGCTTCATATACTTTGCGTGGGATAGCAGGATTTTCATCCGGCTTCTGGCCAAACATCAGGTACAGCGGGATATAATGCACTTCTTTTGTACCATCTTTATAACTTAACTGCAGATCGATTGGCATAGGAACTTCACCAAGGTTTCTTATCCTGATCTTTGTTTTGCCTCCTTCTTCCCACAAACTGTCGATACCATAGTTGATGACCTTGGTAGTATTGACCCAATACTCGCGATACCAGTCGAGTTGTAAACCGCTGACTTTTTCGGCGACCCTCATAAAGTCATTGACATTGGGGTGCTTGAAACGCCATAACCTGTAATACTCCAGTAAAATCTTATCTCTTACAGACGCTCCAGTGATGTAGCCCAATTGCTCCATGAACACCTCTCCTTTCCTGTAAGAAGCTGTTGAGTAAGCAAAATTGGTATTGAAATGATCTGCGTGCGTGGTTAACGGTTCCTCGTAACCGCTTTTTACAAGGTTAACGTAACTGTTATAAGCGTCACCATGCACATTATAGTTTGCCGAATCCAGTGCTTTAAGTCTTGGCACATGAAGGTTATTTGCCCTGGCTTCGGCAGCTGTTTGATTGCTTTGCTGTTTATAGTAGGCTTTTACCAGGGATTCCGCGAAACTCGCAAAGCCCTCATCCATCCATGCATATTCACTTTCATTGGTTCCCAGAACACCCTGGTACCAACTATGCATCAATTCATGAATTGCCGCGCTCAGACTTGGAACGCTTAATAAAGTAGCCATTGGATATTCCATCCCGCCATCACCACCGTGAATAAAAGAATATTGTTTGTAAGGGTAAGCGCCGAAGTTCTTTTCTATAAAAGGAAAGACCGTGATTGCGGCATCTGCAATAGTGGTCCATCTTTCATCCCAGTTACCAACGTAGGTTTTAAAATCATTCTTATACAGTGCCCTGACGGAAGGCCGCATGGTATCATATCTTTGTTTAAGCAGGTTTTGATCAGCGTTATACATCACATGAATAGTAACGCCATCAGGTGTTTTGCGCGTTAGGTGTTTGTAATGAGGATCTGTGCTCCACATAAAATCATGCACATTGGGCGCAACAAAACGCCAGGTAAGTTTATCACCTGCCGGTCTTGCCACTTTAACACCTGGTGTCTCATAACCATACCCAATCTGGTCGGCATTTTGCAAGTAACCTGTACCGGCAATGGGATAGTTTTTGTCGATCGTAATATTTACTTCATAATCACCCCAGACACCATAAAACTCCCTGGCGACGTATGGTGTAGGGTGCCAGCCTTCATAGTCATATTCACATAATTTAGGATACCACTGGGCCATTGAATACCTGACCCCTGTTGCCGGATTATCACGTCCTGAACGCCGGATCTGCACCGGCACCTGCGCCTCAAATTGCATATCAAATACTGTTTTCGCACCAGGCGTTATCGGGTTGGTAAGGTTCACTTCTAAGATGGTTTCAAGTACTTTGTACTCCTGTGCCACGCCGTTCATTTTCAATGAGATTATCTTTTGGTAGCCTATCTCATCAGGCGTTAATTTAGAAATCCTGTCCGTTACTCTTGCATCCCAGTCATATTCATCCAGTCCGGCTTTATTTTTCCCCAGCACAATCTTTCCCAGTTCCCTGCTCCGCATATCCATCATACTGTTTGGCTGAAAGGCATTAAAATACAGGTGATAAAAAACCTTGAATAAGGTGTCTGGAGAGTTATTAAAATATTGTAATTTCTGTGTGCCAGTAAGCCTGTTGGTGTTTACATCCATGTTAACATCCATGGTGTATTTCACACGCTGCTGCCAACGATCCGGTTGAGAGAAAACCTGGATAGAACTAGTTATTAAAAAAATCAAAAAGAGTTGTTTCATACGTCACTTTTAGTCAGCCGCGAAAATACAAAGAAATGTCTTGCACACTTGGCAGCATCATCCTGTGAACTTGTAATTTCTGGTTAATTACAACCTTCCACTACAATCACAATCTCACCTTTAACATTTTTTTCTTTGAAATGATCAGCGACCTCACGCAAACTACCGCGTTTGTTTTCTTCAAACATTTTTGTTAACTCCCGACTTACCGAGCAAGGACGCTCAGCGCCAAAATATAGAATAAAATTTTCCAGCGTTTTAACCAGTCGCATTGGAGACTCATAAAAAATCATCGTGCGCTCCTCAGTGACAAGCTGCTTTAATAAAGTCTGGCGTCCTTTCTTTAAAGGGAGAAACCCTTCAAAAACAAACCGGTTCATCGGCAGGCCACTGTTTACAAGAGCTGGAACAAATGCCGTGGCGCCGGGAAGGCATTCTACCTTAATACCTGATTTAACACACTCCCGCACAAGTAAAAAAGCAGGGTCAGAAATACCAGGTGTTCCTGCATCCGTTAGTACCGCCATAGTTTTGCCCTGCAATAACTGGTCAACGAGGTGTTTAAGCACTTTGTGTTCATTGTGCTGGTGATAAGGAGAGATGGGTTTGTTGACCTGGTAATGGTTAAGCAGGTGCGACGATGTGCGTGTGTCTTCAGCCAGAATCAGGTCAACCTTTTTTAAAATCTCTATCGCCCTGAAAGTGATATCCTGGAGATTACCGATAGGCGAAGGAACAAGGTAGAGCATAAGATACAGGCATTATTATTACGAAGCATGTAAGCGTCCGGGCAAGCCTGGTCGTGCTGTTTGAAAGCAGCGCAGCTTTAAATGGAGTTTTAATTCACGGATACTTCAAAGTATTCCATTACCGGGTTTGCAAGCAATTTTTTTGATGCTTCTTCCGCGATGGTTTTAGCTTCTTCTGCGGATGCGGCTTCTACTTCAAGGGTAATGTTCTTACCAATACGTACGTCATGTATGCCATCTAGTCCAAGATTTCCTAAACCGCTCATTACAGCCTTGCCCTGTGGATCTAACAATTCTTTCAACGGCATCACTTTAACCTGTATTGAAAACTTCATGTTGCTTTGTTTTTAAGCGATAAAGATAGGGCAATATAACAAATGAATACAACCGGCACCGCCAGCCACTTTAACAAAAGAGCCGCTACAATAGTGATTATCAATAAAATGACAGCCGGAAGATTTTTCGCCAGTCCGCGCTCTTTGAATTTAAGTGCCATTAAAGGCAGGGTACTGATCATGAGCCAGCTCACGACGAGAATCAACCCATACAAAAACCATTTATTAAAAAGAATGCCATTAACTGCACCGTCGAAATAATTGAAATGGGCGATCACTGGCAGGGAAGCTATCAACATGCCGGCAGCAGGCACAGGCACACCTTTGAACCCATGGGCCTGTGAATTGTCCAGGTTAAATCTCCCCAGTCTGAAGGCAGCGGCGGCCGCAACCAGGAAGGCAGGGGTAAGCCAGAGAAAGTTTGTATCGAAGGCATTCTCTTCCTGCATAAAACTCAGCCTTAAAAACTGGTAAAGAATTACAGCAGGAGCAACACCAAAACTTACCACATCACTCAAAGAATCCAGTTGTTTGCCCAGCTCACTGGTTGCATTAAATACCCGTGCAATAAAGCCATCCAGGAAATCAATGATAGCCGCTATCCCGATGCAGATAGCTGCATAGCTTAATTGCTCGGGCATGTTAAAACTGGTAGTGAGATCTTCGCCCTGGTAAATGTTTACTGCGTCTGTCTGTAACGCGAACACAATGGCGACGCACCCAAAGATTAAATTTAATAAGGTAAAAATATTGGGGATCTGTTTCATTGGAAGCAAGATAATTTATTAATCCTTAAACCAGCAAGACGAACATATCAATGTTCAACAGGCTGAGAGCAAGCTATCACTTTTTCATCAGCGCTTCTATTTCCTCAGCAGTAATGGGGATATCTTTAAAAAGGTCTTCGTTACCGTTTTCGGTGATCCAGATATTATTTTCAATCCGGATACCCATTTTCTCCTCTTCAATATATATTCCCGGCTCCACAGTGAGTAACATGCCGGCTACCAGTGGTTCCGTACGGGAGCCGAGATCGTGCACGTCGATACCTAAATGATGAGAAATGCCATGGTAAAGATATTTTCGATAGGCGCGGTTCTCTGGCGTTTCTTTATTTATGTCGTCCTGGTTCAGCAGCCTGAGATCAACGAATACGCGGGTAGCTTCGTCACCCATCATCTCTGTGTAGTCAACAATACTGATCCCTGCCTTCAGGATTCCCTTAGCATAATTATGGAGGTGAAGGCAGGCGTTATATACTTCCCGCTGGCGGTCTGTAAAGTTGCCGTTAACGGGAACGGTTCTGGTCATGTCCGCACAGTAGCCCCCGTATTCTGCTCCAAAATCCATGAGTATAAGTTCACCATCTTTACATTCCTGGTTATTACTGACATAGTGCAGGGTTCGCGCACGGTCGCCGCTGGCGATGATGCTTGAATATGCAGGGCCGGTTGCGCGGTTACGGAGGAACTCGTGAAAAATCTCCGCCTCAATTTCATATTCAAATACGCCCGGTTTAATAAACTGCAATAACCGCCGGAAGGTTTTGCCGGTGATGTCAACAGCCTCTTGCATTACTTCAACTTCGAGCGGAGTTTTCACTGCCCTGAGTGCTTTTAGTATTTTTGCGCTTCGTTTATAGTTGTGCAACGGGTAATGTTCCCGCATCTCGGCAGCATAACGATAATCCCGAACCTGCACAAGATTTGCCTTGCGGTCATTTTCGTTGGTATTAAGATAAATAGTATCTGCCAGGTGAATCCAGGGTTGCAGCAGCCCCTCCAGGCTGTCTAACCATACGATTGTTTGCATCCCGGAAATAGCCTGGGCTTCTTTCACCCTCAACCGGCGTCCATCCCATTTTTCTTTTAATTCATTCGGGCGCACCAGCACCAGCAGTTCCCGGTATTTTGGGTCGGGATTGCCAGGAAAAATCACCAGCATGGTATCTTCCTGGTCAATGCCGGTGAGCCAATATAAATCCGAGTTCTGTTTGAAAGTATATAACTGGTCGCCATTCCTGGGCAACTCATCATTACTATTAAAAATGGCTATGGAATTGGGCTCCATTTGTTCAGTAAACCTTTTGCGGTTAGCTGTAAATATTGCTGAATTTAGTATTTTGTTTTTCATTTGTTATTTATTTAGAACATCTTAACCAATGAAATGCAAGATATCCAAAATAATACCTCAAGTAACGTGCAGGTAAAAATAGAGATTCAACCATAATTAGATAAAAATACCGGTGACCAATAACCGAAACCAATACCGGTAATTAATGGGCTATTTAATCTTTACATGCGCCTGCTGAAACGCAAACATTTAAAGAATTTTTAAGACTTTGAAACGAAATAACTACTGTGCTCAAACGTTAGCATTAATAATCTCAATAAATGTTTTTTAGTGTCTTATTCGTTTCCTTATTTCTTTTCTCTTTTACCGGCCGCAACGAGCATGCGGAATTCATGCAGTGGACTGCCGCGAGAAAACTCAACTGGAATGACTTTAAGGCTACACCGCCAGAAAATGCGTCTCATGCAGCGCTTACCAGCAGTGGAATCATGTTTAGCTTTTCTACAGACGGAAAATCATTTCGTTATGAGCTGGGCTGTAATTTCGACCG
>JBBPYM010000339.1:0-5468 GCA_038199905.1 Chitinophagales bacterium
ACTCTTCTCCCGTATCAATAGAATGTTTCCAAAGTGTATCAGTTTCCTCACGGTCATCTTCCAGCACTATATTCGCCCAGGAAATGTGCCTGGCATTATTTTGTAATATCCCTGAATATTCATAAAATGCGTGGCTGAAGTAATCAAGTTTACCATACGCATCAGCAGTCCATATTTGCTGTGGCATACTATCCGCCAGGAAGCGAAAATGCCGGGTAATTTCTTCGGCTTTTTGATTCGCCCGTTTCTCCTCATTTATATTTATACACATGACCAGCAATCCGGCTGTAATGCCGTCACTGTCTTTGAGCACAGACCGGCTGTTTCTCACCCACAGCGTATGCTTGAGCTTAGTTATGATCCTGGTCTCCATAGTGAAACTCTCAGCGTTGCTGGTAAGTTGCACGTCCCTTCCCTGATCAATTACCTTTTGATCATCAGGATTGATAAGGGAAAGGTATAACTGGTTTATCAACTCGGCCTCCTGATAACCAGTAATACTACAGAATGCGCTATTTACTTTTATAATCTTACCGGCAGCATCAAGAATAAGCATTCCAACAAAATCGCTGTTGAAAGCGGTTCCGAAAAAACTGTAGTCTTGCTGAATAACGGCAGGATCTTCCGTGCTTACGGGTTGGCTATTAGTTAGCCGATCTAGCTTTTCATTAGCCACGCGAAGGGCTTGTTTTGTAAATTCAAGCTCTTCGGTAGCTTTCTGCAACTCGTCGGCTGCAGCGGAATAGTTTTTCTTGGTTGAATCCTTATCTGGGGGAGGAGTAAACTCCCCGAAATCTTTTGGCTCATCAGGTTTTCCGGAATACATGAGAAATGTTGTATTGTAGATAGGGATTAGGCAGTAAATATAGTATAAAAAAACTCATCAAGCAATCCGCATTGACACTTACAAAAAGGTCCTTTCAAAACACGTGGAGTGTTTATTGTAAGTACACATATAATCTTTGAAAATCACTAGTATAACGCGCTATCGCTGTAAATAACCAAGTAACTGTAAACACCAGCCAGCAGCAGTCTTATGCGTTGTACACGTGTTTCCCCACCTCGCCGGTAATGTTATGACAATTACAGTTACCACCCCATTGTTTACTGCCATCTTGGAAGTATTCGCATTTCCAGATCGGCAGCTCATGTTTGATCCTGTCAATGATATACCTGTTAGCAGTAAACGCTTCATGACGGTGGGGAGAGGCTGTAATTACCGCCACGGCGCTTTCGCAAACAGCCACTTTTCCTACTCGGTGTACCGCGACAGCAATGGTGAGCTGCCATTTATTTTTTGCCTCGGCAATGATTTCTTCCATCATCTTTGACGCCATCTTTTCCTGTGCTTCATATTCAAGGTAGATGACGTCTTTTCCATTGCTGTGGTTTCGCACTTCACCGCTAAAGAGTACAATTGCTCCCGCACGAGGATTATGAGACTTTCCAAGCATGGCGATTATATCCAGCGGGGATGCCGAGATATAAGCTAACTCATCCACCACTTCCTGGTGGGATAATATAGATGGTGTCATTTTCCTTAAATTGAAAATCGTTATCAATAAACTCGTCATTCACGGCAAAGCGGGAGATACTGAGAATAGTAGCCGCTGCAGGATTCCACTGAACGAGTCGTTCTCTCAGTGCACTGGCATCAGTTATATTATCATGCAGTTCGAATTCTTTATCGAAAAAATCTTTCAAAACTGCAAATACTTGTATTTTCATGATTGCTAAGTATAAAATTAACACATTCGGGAACAGATTGTTTTTTAACCTGAAAGAAAGGCTGTAGGTTCCTTTCCTGCAGGCGAAACTTTTACGTAATCTGTCGTACTCGTACAAAAATCTAAAGCCCGGAATATGACGAAACATCGAATGCTGTTGGCGGCACTACTCCCTTTTTTGATATTGCTTAATGCTTGTAAGCCTGCCGTGTACGATCCTCAAAGCGCGTTAACTTATATCGTAAAACAGTCCTCAAAAACAAGCGCCGACAGTAACGATTATAAAAAGATGCCAAGAACAATCAATCTCGGTGATAGCAATTGGCTTTACGTGCCAGTTACCGATTGGACAAGCGGTTTTTATCCCGGCATTCTATGGTACCTGTTTGAATACACCGGCGATGTGGCCTGGAAGGCAAAAGCAGATAGTTTTAGCAGTTCCCTGGAACCGCTTGCCTATCGTTCAGCTACTGATCATGACCTGGGCTTCCAAATTTACTGTAGTTATGGCAACGGTTACCGGCTCACAGGTGATAGTGCTTACAAAAGGGTACTCCTAAGCGCAGCCGACACGCTCGCAACTTTATTCAACCCCAAAGTAGGTACTATTCTTTCATGGCCGGGGAAGGGTAAAAAAATGGAATGGCCACATAATACGATCATCGATAACATAATGAATCTCGAACTGTTATTCTGGGCGGCAAAAAATGGTGGTAGTAAAAATCTGTATGATATCGCGCTGAAACACGCAGAAACAACCATGAACAACCACTTTCGACCGGATTTTTCTTCCTACCATATTATCATTTATGACACGAGCACCGGCAAGAAGATCAAAGGAATAACGTACCAGGGTTATCAAGATAATTCCATGTGGGCAAGAGGTCAGGCCTGGGCGATCTATGGTTTTACGATGTGTTACAGGGAATCTAAAAAACCTGAATTTCTAGATTTCGCGCAAAAACTTGCTTATGTATTCCTTAACCGCCTGCCGGACGACCTGGTTCCCTACTGGGATTTTAACGCACCAGGGATACCAAACGCACCCAGGGATGCTTCTGCAGCTGCCATCACCGCTTCGGCCTTGCTTGAACTTTCTACCATGGTGCCAGACAAGTCCCTGGCTGAATCTTATCAAAAAAAGGCAGGGCAGATGCTTGCGACCCTTTCTTCCGAAAAATATCAAAGTCGCGAGGTGAATAAAGCCTTCCTTTTACACAGCACAGGCAATGAACCCAAAGGAACCGAAATCGACGCTTCTATAATTTATGCTGATTATTATTATACGGAAGCGCTGCTGCGGGCGAAAAGGCTAAAGGAGGGTAAAAGCATTTACAGCAAACTATAACACCGGTATGAAAACTAACTGCATTCGATGCTAAACAGACACATTTTTTGCTTTCTACCGATTATCCTATTAGCTGCCATGCTGTGGCTAAGGCCCTCTCCTGAATATTTAAAAACAGTATTCGCGTCCCGTCAAAGGGTACATAGTACTGCCTTGAAGGCGGGCACTCAAACAGCATTACCAGCTCCGTGGAAACAGCGTGATATCGGGAAGCTGTCCGTGGCAGGACAATGCAGTTTTTCAGCAGAACAGTTCATCATAAAAGGATCGGGCATTTATAAAGACAGCACCACCCATCAATGCCAGTTTGCCTATTTTCCTGCTGAAGCTGAAACAGAGATTACGGTAAGGGTACAGTTACAAAAAGGCTCCCAGCTCTCAAGGATTGGGCTCATGATTAGAGAATCCCTGCTTCCCCATTCCAGGCAGGTTTCTGCTTTGATCATCGCAGGCCGGCAAGGGGAGGCCGGCGCTTCAAAATGGCAGGTGGTTCAATTTTCGCGTAGTGGCAATTCTTTACCTTTGAAGGCTAAACATTTCGGGATACGACTGCCTGATCCGCCTGTAGTCGATGATAGCTCCACTGGTTACTGCTGGCTTCGCCTACAACGGAGATTCAACAGTTTTACGGCGTTCACGTCGGAAGATGGGAGATCGTGGACTTCAATGGGCAGCAGTTTCGTAGAAATGAATAAAAAATTTTTTACAGGAATAACGGTTAGCTCAGGATTTAAAGATAAAATGGCTACCGCTGTTTTTGATCATATCAGCATACCTGGCTGGAGCTCGGAATGAGTCGTAATAAATAAAGAAATTTTAGAGAGCATGCAGTTTTTTAACCACAATGGGCACGAGGAAGGCACGAAGGGCACGAGGAATTTTTGATTGGTGCGCCAGCATAGGATCATTTTTTTCATAAAGTAAAAAATAAAGTAAAAACGAGAACCTATTAACAAATTCCGTAGGGCCAATTCATCGCATATGATCGAGGGGTGTTTTCTTTAAACAGCGCGCAAATGTAAGAGAGAGCTCCTCCTTCCAGCGGAACGTCAGGTGGGTAGAAAACCCAACCCCACATTGGTATTAATCCTTTTTTGGTCACCCCCGTCCATACATATTTTAATTGAACGGTGGATTCGTTACGGCAGAAACATGGATAGATATTAGATGTCGACTGCGTATTCGTTCCAGCGGAACGTAAGGTGGGTAGAACGTTAGAAAAAATCAATAGAAAAATCTTGTTCCAGCGGAACAACCAGATAATGAACTCAGCCCCGGGCAACATTTCAACAGGAGATAATCAGCGTTTTTGCCTTCTTCCGTTCCGCTGGTACGGGGAGGGTTTGTTCGTTTTTTCTACCCACCGGACGTTCCTCCGGAACTTAGTTGCTTAGTAAACTTTGACTGTGTGTTCATTCCGGCAGCAACGTAGATAGGTATTTGATGTTTAATGCATCTCTGGGGCTGACGAAAAAGCGGTTAATCTAAAAATGTTTCGCATTTTAAAGCCAACAAATCGGGGAGTCAACCCCTATTTAATAAATTGGTATTAATCCTTTTTTGTTCACCCCCAGAAGATGCGACTGGGGAAATGTATGTAAAACGTGATTGCACAATATCAATGTTCATATAACTGCCTAAGATGACATGACACAGTTTTGGACCGGGACTGACTAAAAAGCATTTAATCTAAAAATATCGCATTTTAACACGACCAGTCCGAACGCTTATTAACCTTTTTGATTACCTCAGAGCGTGGGCAGCGTTATAATATGAATGTAAGCAGCGGATAACTAATCACCTATTAATGACATTTACTTGACCTGTTACAATCGAAAATGAGACCCATTCAATTCTGGGTGCAAAGTGTGATTTAGGGACTTTTTTTCGGAGAATATGTTACTGAGAACCAGCGTACTTTAGCAGCGCAGGTTTAAATATTAATCGTAGATTATATCGATATACTATTAAAAATCAGTAACTTGCATTTTAAATAGGTATTAATCAAAACCTTTAAGATGGCTCGTGAAATGTTTTTTGCCTGATGTCCAGACCGAAAGATCTTGGGAAGATCTGATGGTTTGAACATTTGCGCTGAAAGCGATTTCTCCATCCATTTCATTTTCACTATTTTAGTGTTTTAAAAAATTAAAGCCCTTATGGAAAATACTCCGGAAGAATCCTCCCTTGATCGGAGGAATTTTGTAAAAAAAGCCGTGAAAGCATCGATAGCTTTCACCATTATTCCCAGGTTTGTTATGGGTGGAAAAGGATTTCTTCCCCCAAGTGATAAAATTAATCTCGGATTTATTGGTACTGGCAAACAGGGCAGGGGACTTGTAAAGAATTTTTCTTCCCGCGCACAGGTGATCGCTGCTGCTGATGTTGACAGC
>JBBPYM010000340.1:0-6312 GCA_038199905.1 Chitinophagales bacterium
CGGGTTTCGAACTCCAGCATTTTCCCATCCTTGTATTTAAACATTGAAGTTTGTGTATTGGGCGTTTCCTGCGAACATTCTGTTGGACTGATACCGTAAATGCCACCCATTGACATTACAGATATCGGATGTTCATTTTTATTGAGTCCCCAACGGGCGATATCAAACTGGTGTGGTCCCTGGTTACCTGTATCGCCGTTACCGGTGGCCCAATGCCAATGCCAGTTGTAGTGTACTCTTTTCTCGTTGTAAGGCCTGTACGGTGCAGGGCCCAGCCACCTTTCGTAATGCAGGGTAGCGGGTGCTGTGCTGTCTGGAGCGATGCCGAAAGAAGCACGTGGCTTGTAACACAGACCCCGAGCCATGTAAACATCGCCAATGCCCCCCTCATGCAAAAACTTCATTGCATCCATTACATTACTGATGGACCTGTTTTGGAAACCCACCTGCACGCGCACTTTGTATTTACGGGCAGCTTCAATCATTTTGCGCCCTTCAAAAATATTGTGACTCGCGGGCTTCTCTACATATACATGTTTGCCAGCCTGGCAAGCCATAATTGTACCTAGTGCATGCCAGTGATTAGGAACTGCAAAGGATACAGCGTGGATGTCTTTATCAGCAAAAACCTTGTTCATGTCCCATTCCGTTGCTGGAACACCGCCGCCATTATCTGCCACCGACTTCAGGGCCTTGGCCCATTCGGCTTCATCCGTATCACACAACGTCTTTAATGTTACATTACGGTTTTCCTTGAGCTTGCACCAGCTATTAATATGAGTGCCGCCCTGTCCGCGAATACCAATAACCGCAATATTAATCCTTTCATTAGCACCGGAAATAGATGCATAAGATTTGGCACTGAAACCCATCCCACCAATCATAATACCTGCCCCTCCCATGAGGCTGGTTTTAATAAAGTCTCTTCTTTCTGGCATTTTTCTGTTTTTAAATTAATTGAAAAAATATGCTGTTGAACATACTTAGTAAGCAACCGCCAACATCTGAATTTCTAAGCCAATAACCGCAAAATCGCACACATCCTTCTGGTAAAAGAACGAAGGATGACTGTTAACATATAACAGCTTTGAGCTGATAATCCGTAGACCAGTAAAATTTCTTGTCAATATACGGTATTTTTCTGTTTTTGAATAGAACTGTTAACCAGATTATTGGATTCTACAAACAGAAACAGCAAGAAACTGGCCTCCAGATCATGTCCTTTTTGACGACATAAATCACGCTTCAAATTATCTCCATGTCAATAGTCAGGTGAACTTAGCGCCGTTGTAATCATCCGAAATCCCGGTTTATATGAAATCATTTTTTCCATAAAATGCATGGGGACCTTAACCAGTGAAGACTAAATCAAATGAAATCAACATATTAAATACATAAAGAGCGCAGCCCAAGAGTGTTAAATACTTGCTACTACATCTTGCTAAGAGTTTTTTTATTAATTGGATTTTAGTCTAAACAACCAGACCAGGTTTGCTACTTTTTTCGGTGAATTGTCAATAGAACACCTGATTTTAATCATGTGTTTCCCTTCTTAATGTCAGTTTTAAAAGATCAGAAGCGGGTTAGTTTTGTGATACAAAGGAATTAACTGGTAGAGACACAAAAAATTAAATAATATCTTATCAAACTTTCAAAATCTCAAGTCTTATGAAACCACTTCTCCACAAAACCGACAATGAACTGATCCACCTTTTTAAAAACAACGATTTGCAGGCATTGGAAGTCCTGATAATCCGTCACAAAGAAAAGCTGTTCAGTTCGATTCTTTTCCTGGTAAAAGACAAACACCTTGCTGAGGACATTTTCCAGGACATGTTTATTAAAGTGATAGACACCATCCGCGCTGGACGTTACACAGAGGAAGGAAAATTCTTACCATGGGCAATGCGTATAGCGCACAACCTTTGCGTTGATCATTTCCGGAAAGTGAAACGTACACCAACCATTAAAACTAAAGATGACAGGGACATTTTTGATGTCCTTAACTTTAGCGAAGAAGGTGCTGACGTAAAAATCATGAAAAACCAGAGCCACCAAACTGTTCGCAAGATGCTTGAATTTCTGCCTGAAGATCAGCGCGAAGTAATCATACTACGCCACTTCGCTGAATTAAGTTTTAAAGAAATTGCAGCACTAACTAATTGCAGCATCAACACTGCATTGGGAAGAATGCGTTATGGTTTGATCAATCTTAGAAAAATGATGAACGAGAAGTCCATTTCACTTTGATCCCGGACTTTCAATAATATTTGCAAGCAACATTTAACATCAGCTTCTTCATTCTGAATAAATTTTTAAGGTTACATTTAAATCTGAACGGAACTTTTTCAAAGTTTGATCAGCAAGTTCAACAGTTTCAGTAATATGTAATGTTTTCTTTTTTTGTCAGGTAACAGATCAGGCGATGCTTTTATCCCCCTGGCCCACTTAAGCCAGGCAATAACTTTCTTGTACCGCACCCGGCGGACTTAACGCAGCTTCTAATTAATAACAACACTACGTTCATACACCTCATCAACCTATAATAAGTTGTTGTCGAATTAATTGTTCGAGAACATTTCGCCACCCTGCACAGTGTTACCTATGAGCACAGGATCATCTGGGAGCAGTTCTGCATTAAAGCCCAAATGTTTGAACAGACTTATCAATTTTCCAGACTCAATCATCCGATTTGTGGATTTTACACGAAGGATTTTATCACAATCTTCCAAATCAAAGTTTACCGTATACCCGGCAAAGTTTTTTTGTATCTGGTCAATTAACATGTTTGCGTGATGCTGGTCGGTTACATCGGTTTTGAAAACTTCTACCATAACATATACTTTATCTTAAGGGACAGTCAAGGCGAGGCAAGGGATTAGATCCTTGGGATCCATTCTTCTTTACAACTAAACTTCAGGTGGGTAGCAAAGACTAAAACAGCTTTTTCTTTAAGCAGAACAGCCGAATGTAATTCATGCTGCATGGATGATTCTTTCAACTTCACACTTCCATCAATACGACCCGCTATTTTCCGCTTAAACGAATCTTACCAACAAGATCGGACACCAACTATTTTTCCTGGATGGCCCGTTAAAATTCTATTCGGCCTGTTCCTCACTAAAATCCACCATCCACAGAATCCCAAACTGATCGATAACCATACCAAAGTAAGCGCCCCAAAACATTTTTTCCAGGGGCATCGTTACCTGCCCCCCCTCTGAAAGTTTTGCAAAATATTCCCGGCCTTCCTCCAGCGATTCCGGGGTAATGGCAAGTGAAACATTATTGCCTGTTACCAGTGTCTGGCCCTGTGATTCCAATGCATCTGTTGCCATCAGAATGGTATCTTTTGCAATAGCCAGAGATATGTGCATGATCATTTCTTGTTCACTGTCAGACATTTGCCCTGCAAAAGGGGTTTCTTTAAAACGCTGAAGGGTTAAAAACTCTCCCCCAAAAACGGATTGGTAAAAAATAAACGCTGCTTCAGTGGTGCCGTTAAAATTCAAGTAAGGATTTACTTTAATCATTTTTCAAAGTTTATATTATTATAGATTAGACAATTATACCCATCAGATCTCAAATATATTAGCATTCCCATTAAGGATAAAGGTGTAAAAACGACTATTAACGGGTCAATTGAGACTTGCTGTTAAAAATGACTGAACCTTGATTATAAAAAAGAGTATTCTTTATTATTACATTAGTAAAACAAGGCGCTTGTTAAGAATTCAACTGACTCACACAAAAGGTTTAATTGTATTTTTTAGTACCGGCTGATTCAAGCTTGAGCTTTTTGTGATAAAAGATATATGATAAAGCAATGAAAACAAGCCCAAGGATCAAAGGCGACCAATTCGCAACTGGATCTCCAACGGCAATGCTTGAAATGATTGCCCCGCCGATATCATAAACGAAACCTGCATAGGCCCATTCCTTGATCCTGGGAAATCCGGGCACAATGATCGCGATAGCACCCAACACTTTTGCCACGCCAATTAACGGTAAAAAATATAGAGGATATCCAAGATGATCATGTACCATTTGCACAGCCTGCGGATCGTAAACTATATCAGGAATAGCAGACATGGTCATCAATGCTGCTAACAGCCCTGTAAATATCCAATACCAGATTGTTGTTTTTTTCATCAGTTTTTTTTTGAGTTAATAAAAGGAGTTATGCGTTAACTTAACTATGATCCTATCTTATCATTGAGCCATCAGTACCAGTTCTGCATCGAGTTTATCGAGGGTTTGCCCGGTGCCCTAAATTGCCCCTTGCCGGCGAATGACCATATGACGCTTTTCCACAGACTTGAAGCGCATCCGCATAGTAAGCCTGGTTTTTCCATCACTCTTCTACAAAGCTTTCGTTTACATGAAACTGGCCGGGTTTAGTAACATTTCCTGAACCATGCGAGCAAACAGTGCGCAATGGTTTTACAATTTCTTCGAACAAAATTTCATTTGCTTAATTTTTTCTACTGATCAACATATAGAGATATGGGTGCATTCAGGACAATTTCGTAGGTTTATAAAATAATTAATGAGCTATATGAAAAAGATTGGTCTTCTAATTCCGTATCAATACAAATTGTTAAGTGTTGCTGCCCTTTTGGATGTTTTTGAAACTGTAAACAAATTTTACCGGCAGGACAATCAGCCTTCACCATTTGAGATTTCGCTGCTTCAACACGCGACAGTTAATACCGATACCAGCAACATCTGGTTCGGTTACAAGCCGGGGAACACGAAAGAAGATTTGCAGTACGACCTCGTTCTTATTCCCTCGTTCACCACAGAAGACCTTAGTTTGACGATGCAGGCAAACCGGGAATTTGTGCCATGGATACATGATCAATACAGAGCGGGTGCGGAGATTGCCACTTTCTGCACTGGTGCTTTTCTGCTTGGCGTTACAGGGTTGCTGGACGGAAAAATAGCGACCACACATGTAGATGCCTGTAGTGCCTTTGCAGCCGCATTTCCTTCAGTAAAACTCAGGGCAGACAAAACAGTTACCCGCGATGGCCGGCTTTACACCAGCGGAGGGGCTACCTCAACCTTCCACCTCTTACTTCACATTGTTCAGCGGCATTGCGGAAGAGAGATCGCCATCAGGACCGCGAAAGTGTTTGCGATAGACATGGACAGGCACAGGCAATCTTACTTCAGCACTTTTCAACCGTCTCGGGATCACCACGACGAACTGGTAGCAACTGCCCAACAAAAAATAGAGAGCAGCTACCAGGATTCCGGCACTATTGAAGAAATGATAAGAGACATCCCTTCAAGCAGAAGAAATATTGTTAGAAGATTTAAGCAGGTTACCGGAATAACTCCCATTGAATATCTACAGCAAACAAGAATAGAAGCGGCCAAAAAACTTTTGGAACAAACTGCCCAGCAAATGACAGAAATAATTTTTAAATCAGGTTACAACGATCCCAAATCATTTCGAAAAGTATTCAGGAAAACTGTGGGTATGACCCCTACGGAATACCGGGAAAAGTTCCAGGTGAACTAGCGTGTTCGCGACAAACTTAGGCATCATGTTTTTAATACTTCATGGCCTCATATCCCAACAACCTTCTGTATAAGCCGATCTGCCCGATACAGTACGATTCACGATCAATAATAAAGGCAACCGTATGGTAAAAAGTCAGCTTCTCATTTTCACCGGCCATGCCAAAAGGATCGTCGGCATCCAGTTGCTCAGTAGTTAGGTTTACCAGTGCATCCCTGAACGCGCCGCTGATATTTTTCCAATCCGTTTTGTATTCTTCCAGCGACGGATACGTAGTTCCCTCCTGGATGGGTTTGTGTCCTTGGAAAATTTCACCAGATGTTTGTTTAACATCAACACCCGCAACCCGGGCGAGTTCAAATCTCCCGTTTACTACACTTCCGGCGATCCACGCAACATGATTTGCTTTTGTATTCATCCTGTTATTTGCATCCTCATCAGAGATTCCTTCAATAACGTTATTGAATAATTTAGTATGCAGATCATACAATAAAACTAATGAATACATTCTGTCATCCTTAACCGTAAGATTTTCCATTTTCTTTAAATTTGATTACAGTAAAGTTAGGCGCTGCGGCTAACTAAAGAAGGGTGCATTCGCGGCAATTTGAGGGGCTTATTATGACAGTTAGTGCCAGGTATTTAATGATTGAATAAAAAAAACCCCGGCTCAGCAGCCAGGGTTTATACAAAAGAAATCGGGATAGAATAAAAGATATTAAAACGTAGCCTGGTGTTTTACAACATTCGGGTTCGCCACTTGACTGTTACCAGCTTTTATC
>JBBPYM010000341.1:0-11736 GCA_038199905.1 Chitinophagales bacterium
TAATCGCTGCTTAAACCGAACTCAGGTTATTTGGATGTGCGATTATCCAAAAGCATCTGAAATTAGATAACAAAAATATCAGAGAATATAGATTTAATATATGGTGCCGCCCTGGAAACCTTCCAGCCAAATCGCATTTCCTTTATTGGAGATTCTGCAGGCGGAACTTTAATTGCAAGTTTAATTCAACGTCTGCAGGAGACTGTTGCGGTTGGTGCAAAGGTACAAACCTACACTTGTCCTATGCATTAAAAATCAACTACAATTACCGCATAAAATAATTCTTATTTCACCTGTAATGGATGCAAGTATGTCTAACCCGAAGATTGATAAAATAGATAAGATAGACCCAATGTTGTCCAAAGCAGGAGTGTTAAGTGCAAAAAAGATGTGTGTCGAAAATAATGATTTGAAGAATGTGATGATTTCTCCCTTATTTGGAAGTTTTGAAAACTTTCCACAAACTGTTCTATTTCTTGCAGAAAATGACATTACCTATCCGGATGAAAAATTGGCAGTCGAAAAAATGATTGAAGCTAAAATTAATCTTGAAATAATTAAAGGCAAAAATATGCCCCATATTTGGCCTTTCTTACCAGTGATGAAAGAAGCTAGAGCATCTTTGACTGAAATAATCAGAGCCATAAATAAGTAAATACACACCGTGTATAGGCCCGTTGACCGGACATTGCCTTTACCGAAAGCTCTATTAGGAAACCAAGAAATATAACACATCCCTACACCAACCCCTGTGCAATCATTGCATCAGCTACTTTTATAAAACCTGCTATATTCGCACCTTTTTCATAATTGATAAAGCCATCTTTTTCCTTACCGTTCTTCACACACTTATAATGAATGCGCTTCATGATCTGTTTTAATTTTGTGTCCACTTCTTCGCTTTTCCAAGAAAAACGTAGGGAGTTCTGAGACATTTCCAGGCCTGAAACTGCCACGCCGCCTGCGTTGGCTGCTTTGCCCGGACCGTATAGTATGCGCGCCTTTTCAAATTCATGAATCGCTTCAGAAGTGGAAGGCATATTGGCTCCTTCGGCAACACAAAAGCAACCGTTTTTTAGCAATTCACGTGCATCGTCGCCATCCAATTCATTTTGGGTTGCATTAGGGAAGGCAATGTCACAAGGGATTTTCCAGGGCCGTTCTCCTTCATGAAAATCACATCCGAATTTTTCAGCATATTCCCTGATCCGCCCCCGGCGTTCATTTTTTAATTCCAGAACGAAATTTAATTTCTTTGTGTCGATGCCTGCAGGATCATGGATAAATCCTTCAGAATCGGATAAAGTAACCACCTTTGCACCCATTTCAATACATTTTTCCACAGTGTATTGAGACACATTCCCCGAACCGGAAATAGTAACAGTTTTTCCTTTAATTGGTATGTCTCTGGTCTGCAACATTTCTTCTGCAAAATAAACCAGTCCATACCCTGTTGCCTGCGGGCGGATACGGCTACCGCCAAATTCTCTTGCTTTACCTGTTATCACCCCGGTAAAATCTCCACTGATACGTTTGTATTGGCCAAACAAATAACCAATTTCTCTAGCTCCAACACCAATATCACCGGCCGGAACATCTACATTTGCACCTATATGCCTGCATAATTCCGTCATAAAACTCTGGCAAAATCGCATCACCTCATTATCAGATTTTCCCTTTGTATCGAAATCAGATCCTCCCTTACCTCCACCCATTGGAAGGCTGGTCAGACTATTTTTAAATACCTGCTCAAACGCAAGAAATTTCAGAATACTTAGATCTACAGAATGATGAAAACGGAGTCCACCTTTGTAGGGTCCGATAGCACTGTTCATCTGCACCCTGTACCCCCGGTTCACTTCTATTTCTCCATTATCCCGCATCCACGGCACCCGGAATATGATCACACGTTCCGGTTCTATCATCCGTTCAAGGATTTTATGTTTTTGATATCTTGGATTTTTTTCAATAAAAGGAAGGAGGGATTCCGCTACATCCTGAACGGCCTGCAGAAATTCAATTTCATGTGAATTTCTGTCCTGCACTTTCTTCATGAAGGATTCTAACTTAATTCTATTATTCGATGCGGTGTCCGGGGAGTGAGTCATTTAAAGTGGAATGATTTAATGTTGTAAACGTTTACATGACTTCCAAAGTAAGGTATTTTTGAAAAATAACCATAAACCAACAGAAATTAACGTATAATTTTACGGTAGTGGGTAAATAATTTCGAATGGGTTAAACTAATCATTGTTCTGTTGAATAATTTCTAACCTTAATCTTATGATTATGATTGCTTTCACATTAAACAACCACGATCTAAGTCATTGTTTCTCTAAACTTTGTGCAAAGCCTGATTTATGTCATGGATAATATCATCAAAATTCTCTACTCCAACTGAAAGCCGGACCATCTTTTCTGTAATGCCCAATTGCTGTTTCAGATCTGAATCCACATCTACGTGTGTCATCGTCGCAGGATGTTCAGCAAGACTCTCCGTACTTCCAAGGCTTACGGCAAGTTTGATTAGTTTTAAGGAATTTAAAAAGGTAAAAGCATCTTTTTCCCATCCTTTTATATCAAAGGAAATCATACCACCATTCGATAGACACTGTGTATTTTTAATACGAAATTGGTCCCCGTCTTTTTCGGTCACATTTCCTGGAAAATACACCCTTTCCACCTTTGGATGATTGTTTAAAAATTCTGCTACCTTATTCGCATTGATCGCCTGTGCATCCATTCTTACTTTTAAAGTTTCCAGGCTTCTAAGCAATAACCAGCCTGTGTTTGGACTGGCCATATTTCCAAGAAAGGTCCGCAGCGCTTTTACGCGTTGCAATAGTTTCATAGATCCCAAACAAGCGCCTGCAATAACATCACTATGTCCACCAATATATTTGGTGGCTGAATATAGAACCAGGTCTGCCCCATGTTTTAAGGGGTGCTGCCAGATAGGACCCATATAAGTATTATCAACGGCGAGGTAAACTTCTTTTTCCGGTGTGGAAAAGTACTTTGCTACTTTTTTACTTGCCGCTATATCTATCAAATCGTTTGTGGGATTGGCAGGTGTTTCAATATATACCAAAGCTAATTTATTACTAATTCCGGTAGCCTGTACCATTTTTATGATCTCCTCCATGCTTTGTCCAACTTTAAACTCAGCTATATGGATGCCGAATTTTGGCAAGATCTTTTTCATAAAATGATCACTTCCTCCATACACCGGACTGCTGGTAAGAAGCAGATCTCCTGGTTTTAAAAATTCCAATAATACTGTGGATATAGCCGCCATACCACTCTCAAATACAGCACAATCTTCCGCTTCATCCCAAAGCGATAACCTGTTCTCTAAAATTTCCAGGTCGGGATTGTTAATACGGCTATAGATAAGACCCAGCTCTTCTCCATCCTTTTTTGACCTATGGCCATAAGCAATTTCAAAAAAGGCTTTGCCCTCTTCTGCATTCTTAAATACAAAGGTGGATGTTTGAAATATGGGGCATTTAATGGCTCCTTCTGAAAGCTCCGGTTTATATCCATAGGACATCATCAAACTTTCGGGTTTCATTTTTCTCTCTTCTTCTGATTTCATGTTCTTTACTTACTATTATTAATTAATTTTTAAATGGTGAATATCGGTTTTATTTAGCTATAAGCGATTGGTCAGATTCTGAAGACAACAGTTGAGTTTTTAATTCCGTGCTCTTTTTTTACCGTCTCACCAACAGGGTTTACTAAGTTAATTATTTTCTCTGAAAATCGAAGAAGCAATCCGTTTTTTCCATATATATATACGTCTAAGGGGTTCAGATCGCATATTTAATTTTCTTTTACATCATAAGTATTCAACCATATTTAACAATTTACCCTCCGTTCAATTAAAATAGAAGGAATAATTTGCAGCTATTCATGATCCATTTTCAATACATAGAATATTTACTTACACTTTTAGCCATTCCGCTAATTTATTTCCTCTACTTTTTGGTGGTGAAATGGAAAAAGGAAACAGCAAAAAAAATAGGCGATCCTTTTCTTGTAAAAGAATTGACAAAAGAATATAGCAGCAAAAAATTCAGAATCAAATTTATTTTATTCGCGGTTGCATTTGCGTTATGTGCTTTTGCCGTAGCCGGATTGGTGACCCCGGACGGTTCTCAAAAGATCCTGCGAAGAGGGACAGATATCGTTATTGCCCTGGATGTGAGTAAAAGTATGCTTGCAACTGATATCAAGCCTGATAGGCTCGAAAGAGCAAAGCAGATCATCTCAAAAATAATAGATAAGTCTCCTAACGACCGAATTGGGTTAGTCATTTTTGCCGGTCGTGCCTACCTGCAAATGCCGCTGACATTAGATCATTCTGCTGCAAGAATGTACCTTGCTTCTGCCAAGCCTGGCGATGTACCTACACAGGGAACAGTACTAAGTGATGCACTAAAAATGAGTATGGATGCCTTTAACCCTGAGGAGAAAACTTTCAAAAGTGTGTTGTTAATAAGCGATGGAGAAGATCATGAACCCGGGGCAATCAAAATGGCGAAAGACTTGTTGAAGAGTGGAATTGTGGTGAACACAATTGGTATTGGCTCACCATTAGGTGCGCCAATTGTAGATGAAGAATCTGGTCAGTATAAAATGAATAATAAGGGAGAAACGGTCATCACAAAATTAAATGAAGAGTCGCTGCGAAATATCTCCAAAGCAGGAAATGGTATGTATCAACTTTATACGAATTCTGAGGAAGTGGCTGAAAATCTCCAAAATAAATTTTCTACAATAGAAGAGGACAGCATCATCAGTGATGCCAGCTATGGCTCATTTGTCCAATATTTCCAGTTTTTTCTGGGTGCAGCAGTATTATTATTATTGTTTGAATTTTTTACCTCAGAAAAAAGAAAACCAGCCAGAATGCACATGGGTATCTTAATTTTATTTCTCTTTATATCTTCCACTTCTAATGGACAATCAGCAAAGGAAAAAATTATAAAAGGAAACCGCGCCTATATTGAAAACCGTTTTGACGAAGCAGAGGAAGATTACCGGGCTGCGCTGAAAAAATCTGAAAATGACGCAATAGCCAATTATAATCTGGGGAATACTCTATACCGGAAAGATAATACTGAAGAGGCTGCTAAAGCGTATGAAAATGTAATTGCTAATACAGAAGATAACACGTTGAAGCAACAGGCTTTTTACAATAAGGGAGTAGTTTTGCAAAAGATAAACAAATTGCCCGAAAGTATCCTGGCCTATAAAAATGCATTAATTCTCGATCCTAATGATGAAGATGCACGCCAAAACCTGCAGCGCGCAATGCAGCAGCAAAAACAACAGGAAAAAAAGAACAAGGATAATAAGGAGGATAAAAAAGAAAATAAGCAGGATAGCAAGGATCAAAAAAAGCAGCAGGACCAGGAGAAGGATAAAGAACCCAAACCTCAACCTTCAAAACTGACACAGAAGCAAGCGGAGGAAAAATTGAAATCTCTTTTTGAAAAGGAAAAGGCGCTCCAGGATAAATTGAATAAAATTAAAGGTGTGGCACCTAATAACCCTGAAAAGGATTGGTAGTTTTTGAATTACGGTATGCTTTGATACTTAAAAGCCTCATCTTGTAAAGACATCGAATAATTTTTTTGGATTTCTCTTTTAATCTTACCTGGTAAGCAGAAACCAATAATTACTTCTTACTTTGAGGCAAAACTTTATTTTTGCTCCTAAACTTTTCGTATGCAAACAGATTTCCTAGTAATTGGAAGCGGTATCGCCGGGCTCACCTATGCACTTAAAGTAGCAGAACAATGTCCTGATAAAACCGTGATTATTCTTACGAAAACTGTTAGTGATGAAACGAACACAAAATATGCCCAGGGTGGTGTAGCAGGTGTGACCGATTTTAAAAAGGATAGTTTTAATAAACATATTGAGGATACTCTGGTGGCCGGCGATGGGTTATGTGACCGGGAGGTGGTCGAGATTGTGGTGAAAGAGGGTGTAGAACGTATCAGGGAAATCATTGCATGGGGAGCAAGTTTTGACAAGGAAAGTTCGGGTGAATATGCTCTCGGTAAAGAAGGCGGCCACAGCGAATTCCGTATTCTGCATCATAAAGATGTTACCGGACGGGAAATGGAAAATACTCTTTTGGAAGCAATTGCAGGGAAGAAAAATATCCGCCTGATTGATCATTGTTTTGTGGTTGACCTGATAACGCAACATCATCTTGGTTACTTAATTACTAAATCCACGCTTAATATTGAATGCTATGGTGTGTATGTGATGAATATGAAAGAGAAGAAGATTGGAAAGATTCTTTCAAAGATTACCCTGCTTGCTTCGGGCGGTAACGGACAAGTTTATCGCACAACGACCAACCCTTCTATTGCAACAGGTGATGGAGTTGCTATGGCCTACCGTGCCAAAGCGAAGATTGAGAACATGGAATTTATTCAATTTCATCCTACTGCCTTATATGAAGCAGGTAAAAGTGGGCAAGCATTTTTAATTACGGAAGCTGTACGTGGCGATGGAGCAATTTTGCGAAATGAGAAGGGTGAGGGATTCATGGAAAAATACGACGAAAGAAAAGACCTTGCTCCAAGAGATATTGTTGCCAGGGCTATTGATAGCGAAATGAAGATTCATGGAACTGAGAAGGTTTACCTCGATTGTACCCATATGGAACGGGAGAAATTTCTTAAACATTTTCCCAATATTTATGAGAAGTGCATGTCTGTCAATATCGATCTTTTCACCCAATTAATTCCTGTAGCCCCGGCAGCACATTACAGTTGCGGCGGCATTAAAACAGATGCATGGGGCAGGTCTTCCATCAGGAGTCTTTATGCCTGCGGAGAGTGTGCCAGTACCGGTTTACACGGTGCAAACAGGCTTGCCAGCAATTCACTTTTGGAGGCCATGGTTTTTGCGCATCGTTCTTTTCTAGATGCAGTAAAACAAATAGATGGAATTGAATTTGAGGATCAGATTCCGGATTGGAATGCAACCGGAACAATGGTACCCAAGGAAATGATCCTGATCACCCAAAGTCTGAAGGAATTGCAATTACTCATGACGGATTATGTTGGAATCTTACGGACGGAAATCCGGTTGAAGAGAGCAATGAAACGACTGGACCTATTGCATACAGAAACGGAAGATCTTTATCAGACAACCGCAGTTTCGCCACAACTATGCGAACTTAGAAATCTGATTACAGTAGGATATTTAATTGTGAAAGGCGCAGAATTTAGAAAGGAAAGCCGTGGGCTGCATTTTAATACAGACTATCCGGTTAAGAGTTCTTTGGTACAAAATATTATCCTTTGAAGATTAAATTTTCATATTTCGGGTGAGTTTAACGCACCAGCATCACACTCCCTTTTTCAGAAACTATATTGCCTAAATAATCCTCTCCTTCTACCATCCACACAAATACCCCTGAATCTTGTGGTCTGCCCTGGAATTTTCCATCCCAACCTTTGTTTTGTACACTGGTAGAATAAACAAGAAGACCGGCCCTGTTATAAACCCTAAAATATTTTAAAGAGCGCATCCCAACCATAACCGGACGGAAAATATCATTTAGCCCGTCACCATCTGGTGTAAAGGCATTTGGCACATATAACCCTGGTTTTATTTTATAAACTCTTACATCGATTGTATCATAAGCAGTGCATCCTGCGGTGCTGCTTATTTTTAAGATGTATTGTTGGCTTTCTGAAAGAAGCGCCACGGGGTTCCCGATATTGGGATTGTTTAATCCTTTGGAAGGACTCCACGTAAACGTTTCAGCACCTGTAGCATTTAATTGTAATGGTTGGTTCATAACAATGGATGTATCCCTTGGACCTGCATCTGCCACTAATTTTTCAACTAGGATACGGATTGTATCAAAAACAGGTTTTGGGCAACCCAAAATATCTTTTACCTCTATGATATATTGGACAGATTCGCCAGGAGTTGTTACCGGATTAGGAATGCTGCTATTATCCAGGAAAACAGTTGGCGACCAACTGTACAAGCTTCCGCCCGTAACATTAAGTTGATAACTTTCGGAAGCGCAGATTGCCGTATCACCTCCGGCATTTGCATTGGGATAAGGAACGGCGTTTACGGTTACCCTATCCGTAGCAGAACATTTACCGATACTGCCTGTTACAGTATAAGTTGTAGTAGCCTCCGGTTTAGCAAATGGATTCTTTGATTCAGCATCATCAAGAGAAAGGGCATTGCTCCAGGAATAATGTAATGCATTACTGATAGTATTTAATCGGATGGTATCAGTCAGGCATATAGTGGTATCTTTCCCGGCATTAATAGATACTCTGCTAACAACATCCACCCGTACCGAATCGGTAGCTACACAACCGGGACTTTCAAATAAAGTTGCATAATAAGTGGTGGGAACTTTCGGATTTACCATTGGGTTAAAGCTATTGACATCGTTGACATTGTAATTTGGTGACCAAACGATTTTTCCGTTTCCATTCGCATTTAATTGCAGATCATCAATATTGCAGATAAGCGTATCATTGGTGACAGAAAAAGTTGGCTTTTCAACAATGTCTACTATTTTAGTGATGTTTTTATTACATCCCATAGTACTTGTGACCTGAAGCTCTACAGTAAAACTCCCTGCTTTTTCATAAACATAGACCGGCCCCTTTATTTTGGATGTATCACCCTGTGTGGCAGGATCGCCGAATTTCCAGGACCAGGAATCTACCGTACCGTAATTGGTAGTGGATTTATCAATAAAATGAATTGAAGAATTAATACACTTGCCATCCACATCAAATTCAGGGAAAAATCCAGGGTAAACCTTTATTTTTTGAATGGCAGAATCAGAACATTGTTGTCCACGATTCACCACTAATTTGTAAATATATTCTCCCGGTTCCGAATACACATGCTTGGGCGAAGCCAAGGTAGAAGTATCTAAAGTTCCAGTGGATGGATCACCAAATTCCCAGTAAAATGTTTTATTTAGGGGAGAATAATCGTCGTTGGAAAAAGTGACATCAAACCCATCGCAGCTTACCGGTCGGGGGTTTAATCGCGCGCCTGCAAAATCGCAATTGGTTACATTAACGATAAAATCTTTTATATGCTCGTTGATTAATTTACCGTTGCTATAGGATTTAACCACTACGGCAACCACATATCTTCCTATATCCGGCGCTGTTCCGCTAATTATACCTGTTTGTGAATCGATCATTGCATCTTTACCCAATGGATTTTGTCCGCTATATCCTGGTTGATATGGTGCAGATGAATACGGCGGAGGAGCAGGATTTCCATTACTTGCATTTTGAAAACTACCACCATCGTATGCATCAGTAAAAGTATAAACAAGCGAGTCTTTATCTTTATCGCTTGCACTAAAATCTAATGTAAATGGTTTCCCGCCGCAGATGGCATCGATGCTTGTCCGGAATTGCGGTGAATTATCATCTATAGAAGGAATGGTAGTCGAATAGGTGGAACCTGTTCCATTACCTCCAAAGGTGTTTACATTGGTTAATGGAGATATTCTACAACAGGTTTGATAGGAGGCAGTGAAACCTTTGCTATTTTCCGGCAATTCAACAGTCAAAATATATAAGCCTGTGTGGTAGCGTAGGGAAGGTGGATTGCTGATACAATCAGGTAATGGATTAACGGTTACTTCTTCCTCATTAGTCTTTACCACATCATAGTATTTCCCGGCTGAAGGGAACTGACGCATGTTGTCATTATCAAAAATACCTATGAAAACATTTATAGGCATAGCAGCAGCATCGGCTGGTGAGTTGCGGTCGCGAAATAATTTAAGGGTGATCTTGTATTTATTAGTGTTAGGTGAAGATCCCTTCCCGAGGTATTCATAAATCATTTCCCCTCCAATAATATGTTTGGCGCTAACTGATAAAGCTGCCATCATAATTAAAAGGATAAAAATAGATTTCTTCATACGGTGGGTGACGATTGGGAAACGAGTTCAAGTATAAGGTAATTCAAATTTCACACAAATTAACTATCCTGAAGCTATTCTGCGACTACTATTGAGAATATACTAAAGAATTTAAGAAATTATATAGGTATTCGTTACATAATTCTGTATCCTCCCACATACCTACATGGCCCGTGTTTTGCAAAAAATGCGCAGATCCGATTTGAGTCAGGTGGCATTGCCTTAAAGAAGCCTCTAAGGGAACTGCATTGTCGTGAATGCCGATTATGAACAGGATTGGTTGGGGAAAAGATTGTAAGACTTTGGTTGTATCCGGTCTCTTGATCATCGCCCGGGTATATTGAATAAGTGTTTCTGCATCAAGTCCCCCTGCAATTTCAACCAGATCTTTTACCAGTTGTGGATGCTTCTTTTTTGTTTGATCAGAGAAAAGATTTGGAACTGTGGTTTCTGCATAAAGATGCGCACCGTTTTTCTTGATAAAATCAATTCCTTTTTCTCTGCTAACAATTTTTACCGCATCATCAGCAAAGGCAGAAGAGTGAAATAAACCAAAGGAATTTAAAAGTTGTCCGTATTTCGCCGCAAAAGCAAGTGTAATATATCCACCCATACTATGGCCTATCAGTGAAAATGTTCCATAAGATTTAGATGTGATAGCCTCATTATCTGCGATCATTTTTATAGCCTCCGCATAATCTTCCATGGTGCAATCTCCATCTAATAATTCAGATTGTCCACTTCCGGGTAGATCCGGGATAATTACAAAGAAGTCATTTTTCAATTTTTCTACCTGGTTATCCCATATTCGGCTATCTTCCCCAAATCCATGCAGAAGCATAACAGGATTCCCTCTACCTTCCGTTCTATAAAAGATTTCCTTATCTCTGAATTTTATAGTTGCCATTTTACGAATGTTTGTTTGTAATGTAAACAAAACTCCTGAAAATTAAAATACCAATTATGGGAAGCAGAGCAGGATTCATTAGCTGTGGTAAAAAAAACCAGCATCCCAGCAGGATAATATTAAAAATACCATAAACAAAATAATAGATTTTTACCCATTTCTTTTTAGAATGGATATAAAAAGCAGCTACTGCATTCATCGGCCATGCCCAAAGTAGGTTGTAATTATTTTTAGTCATGATATGGTCCGTGCCAAACCACATAAAGATTAATAAAACTCCCAGTACACCTGTCAAAAAGAACAGCAAGCCATCCAGGGAAGAAAATGTCTTTTGAATAAACGAATTTTTGAAAAAACTAAAAAAGGCAATCAGGGCAAACAAGCAGGTGAATATGAAGACCGGATGCTCCAGGTTATTCTTAGTGCTTTCGGGTAAAACCATGTCATACACAGCTTTTTTTTGTGCTACCAGCACGTCGTTATTTATGGTGGCACTATCAAACTTCATTAATAAATAATCCGGTAAAAACATGACTTCCCTTGGAGTCATCACGGCATCTGTTTTGGCGCCTAATAAAATATCGATCCCCAGCTTACTCCATTGTTTATCATTTATATCAAGATAATCGTGAATAAGGTTTCTAAAAGTTTTTGGTGAGCTTAATACTTTCCCGAACTCTACCTGGCCATCGGAAGTTTCTTCAATAAGATCGCGGAGCCTGGTAGTGCAGTTATCAAAAAGAAAATCATATTTATAGTATAAATTCTCAGGTAACAAATTGTTGTCAAGTAGCATTTGTATTTTTTGCTTCTCACTGCAGGTTAATTGTAAAACCTGCTCTGTCAGGTTTCGGTTTTCCTCTTCGTA
>JBBPYM010000342.1:0-3613 GCA_038199905.1 Chitinophagales bacterium
AAAGCAGGTCGGGAGCCATGTATTTCGGTGGCAATAATGGGCTCAATGAATTCATGCCTGAAGAACTCAAGGATCATCCCTTTAACCCGGTACTTGTTATGACGGACTTCCAGGTGTTTAATAAGCAGGTGCCCATAGCCGTTGGTGAGGATGACCCTTCTCCTTTAAAAGTAACTATCACGGAGGCAAAGTCGATAACCCTTCCCGTTAGATTTTCTGTGATTTCTTTTGGTTTCGCCTCGCTTAACTACACGGGAGACGGTAAAGATCAATATGCTTATATGTTGTCTGGCTTCGACAACGACTGGAACTATGTGGGTACAAACCGGATGGCCACCTATACGAATCTTGACCCTGGAAAATATGTTTTCCAGGTGAAGACCAGAAATAATGAAGGTAAATGGTCGATTAACATGTTATCGCTGAAACTTACAATTACACCACCATTCTGGTTAACATGGTGGTTTAGGATAACAGCAATAATAGTTTTATCAGGCGTAGTTATCATATTCGTTCGCCTGCGAATGAGAACGATCGAAAGACAGAAAAGAAACCTGGAACTGCAGGTCCGTAAGCAAACCCGCGAACTTTTACATTCAACCGAGCAGGAACGCAAGGCAAGGCAAGAGGCCGAGCATGCAAACGAGGCGAAAAGTGTTTTCCTTGCCACCATGAGCCACGAGATACGTACACCCATGAATGGTGTGATCGGCATGTCTGCATTGCTGGCTGAAACTTCACTTAATTTTCAGCAGCGCGAGTATACCAACACCATCATCACCTGCGGTGAAAGTTTGTTGAATGTGATCAATGACATCCTTGATTTTTCGAAGATAGAATCAGGGAACCTTGAACTGGAAAACGAAGATTTTGATTTAAGGGTATGCATAGAAGATATCCTGGATATTTTTGGTACCAAGGCGGCTGAAACGGGAGTTGACCTGGTATATCTCATAGATAAAAATGTTCCTACACAGATTGTGGGCGACAACTTACGGATGCGACAGGTACTTACAAACATGGTTAGCAATGCGATGAAGTTTACCCATGCCGGAGAGGTTTTTGTTGGGGTGCACCTCGTTGGCACCGAGGCGGATGGCACCCTAAGTGTTGAATTTGAAATAAGGGATACGGGCATCGGCATTCCGGATGATAAAATAGATAAACTCTTCAAAGCTTTTTCACAAGTAGACTCTTCAACAACCCGAAAATACGGTGGTACCGGGCTTGGCCTGGCAATTTCAGAAAAGCTGGTAAAGCTGATGGGCGGTTCTTTTCGTGTGACCAGTGAGCCAGGCCGCGGTTCAACGTTTTACTTCGATATAAAAACGCGTGCAGGCCAAAAGGTAATACCGTGTCATGCCCAGGATAATCTGGCCGAACAGGCAGGTAAAAGGATACTGGTGGTTGATGACAATATTACAAATTGTGCGATCCTCAAGGCGCAGCTTGAAAACTGGAACTTCAAAGTTGTGGTGGCAAATTCCGGATCCCAGGCACTTGCGCAGCTTGGACAAGGGGCTGCCTTTGATCTTGTACTAACGGATATGCAAATGCCGGAAATGGATGGTGTCACACTTGCCAGGGCCATCAGGTTGCAGTACCCTGGTACAAAATGCATACTGCTAAGTTCTGTCGGTGATGAATTCAATAAAAATAATCTCCAGTTTTTTTCATCCATTCTTACAAAGCCTATCAGGCAGCACGTACTGGGTAAACATATCATTAGCGGGTTGCAAAGCCGGGAAAAATTTGATATGGGTGAAAAGTCGAAGGGTGATAAGCTGCAGGATACTTTCTCAAAAAAATATCCATTAAGGGTGTTGGTTGCAGAAGATAACCTGGTTAATCAGAAAGTTATCCAGCATATTCTGAACAAATTGGGCTATAGGTCAACAATAGTTGAAAACGGGCTGGAAGCTTTGAAAAGTCTGGATGAAACATCTTTCGACATCATCCTGATGGATATGCAAATGCCAGAGATGGACGGGCTTGACGCTACACAGGAAATTCGTAAACTGCCAAAGGAGCAGCCCGTCATCATTGCTTTAACAGCTAATACAATGCAGGGAGACATGGAAAAGTGCCTGCAGGCCGGGATGAATGATTACCTGAGAAAACCTGTAAAGCTCGAAGAACTCATGGCCATGCTGGAGAAATGGTTTATGAAAATAAACAGCCAAGCGATGCTTACGTAGAATACGGAACCAACGGTGTGCAGTAAACGCTTATGATGATTGCAGGTCGGGCCTGCACTGATCTATGTAAGCAGTAATGCCACCCGCCAGGTTGTACAAGTTAGTGAAACCAAATTTTTCTTCCAATATTCTAATGGCCTGCGCACTCCGGCTGCCGGATTTACAATGCAGTACAACCTTTTTATCCTTTGCAATAACAGCCCAATTTTCAACTATTGCGGAAAGAGGAATCAGTTCGGCTCCGATGTTCACCAGTGCATATTCACCTGCTTCACGAACATCAATAAACTGGAAAGAAGCTTTCTTTGCCAGCATTTCCTGCAACTCGTTTACAGATATTTCTTTAACTGGTGTGTTGATATTTTTTGTGCCGCAAAATATTTCATAGTCTATAAGGCCGGTAATAGACGGCTGTGCACCATTGAGTGGATTGCCTGAATCTCGTTTGATGCGGAAAGTTTTTGTTTCAAAGTTCAGGGCGTCAAACATAAAGTAACGCCCGCTTAGCAGTTCTCCTATACCCGTAATCAATTTGATCACTTCAAGGGCCTGAAGAGTACCGATAATGCCAGGTAATATACCTAAAACGCCTGCTTCTCCACAATCCATTACGGCGCCAGGTGGGGGTGGCGCCGGGTACAGATCCCGGTAATTGGGCCCGGTTTCCCCTTTCTTATCTACCAGATTAAAAACCGACACCTGGCCTTCAAACTGGGATATAGATGCATAAACATAAGGTTTGCCCGATAGAACACAGGCATCATTTACCAGGTATCTCGTTGGAAAATTATCGCTGCCATCTGCCACGGTGTCGTATTCGCTGATAATATCCAGCGCATTTGCTGAACTCAGAGAAAAGTTGTAGGGAACGATATTGATATGCGGATTGAGATCAAGTAATCTTCGTTTTGCCGCGTCTACTTTTGAATTATTTATATCCTTCACTCCAAAAAGAACCTGGCGTTGCAGGTTGCTGTCGGTCACCACATCGAAGTCAATAACGCCTATGGTTCCTACGCCCGCTGCCGCAAGATACAATAACACCGGGCTGCCGAGGCCGCCTGAACCAACAACCAGTACCTTGGAGGCCTTCAACTTCTGCTGCCCTTCAAACCCGAATTCAGGAAGTATCACATGCCTGTTATAACGGGCGAGCTCGGCGGCTGAAAACAGGATATTGTCAAGGTTTTTTTCCAATGCTATACAATTGAGTGAGACTAGTGTTAAGGTAACTATGTTTTGGCGTACTAGCTATCGGCTATCAGCTATCAGCTATCAGCCATCAGCTTTTACCTTCAGATTTGGCCCAACCATTATTTTCATTGTTTAAGTTATCAAAAAAAATTTATATCTTATCCTGTTAGTTGAGCATAAGGTATTCTTAGCTGATAGCTGATGGCTGATAACTGATAGCC
>JBBPYM010000343.1:0-5700 GCA_038199905.1 Chitinophagales bacterium
AAAGGACTAATCCGAATTTATTAAATCGGTTGACCCCGAATTGTTGGGCTTTAAAATGCGAAATATTTTTAGATTGAACGCTTTTTAGTCAGCCCCGACGGGTGGGTAGAAGAATAAAAACACAAAACGTTTTGTGCCGGGCCAATTCGCCAATTAGGGGATGGCGAGCTCTTTTACCTTCTTCCGTTCCGCTGGAACTGTGACGCTTTTTTGTGTTTTCTTCTACCCACCTTATGTTCCTCCGGAACTTGACATCAAGACGGGTTCTTAGCAGCATGTTACCAAATTCAGGGCAAGTAGAAGCGTACCGCGAATTCCTAAACGTGGAATTTACCAACTGCGATTTTACAAAAAGTGATTTTAGTAACAACGATTTTACAGACTATACCTTTATGGACTGTAATTTTGCCCTATCGATCCTTGATGGCGCCAAATTAAACGATATCCGCTTCGTTGGTTGCAAACTGATGGGCATAGATTTTAGCAAATGCAACAGCTTCCTGTTTTCAGCCAATTTTAAAGACTGCCAGCTCGACTATGCATCCTTCTTTAAAATGAAAATCAAGAAAACTAATTTTACCGCCTGCTCATTAAAAGAAGTTGATTATGCCGAAGCGGATCTCACGTTGGCAACTTTTTATAATTGCGACCTGCTAAATGCATCATTTATAAAAACAAACCTGGAGAAAGCTGATTTCCGTGCTGCCAGGAATTATTCGTTTGATCCCCAATTAAATAAAATAAAAAAGCAAAATTTTCATTAGCAGGTGTTGCGGGATTGCTACTAAAATACAATATCGACATTGAACAATAGTGAACGTTAATCACCAGTCTTCAAGCACAGTAGATATCCCGGGACTTTGTTGAAATGGCAATGATTCCGTGAAACATTAGACAGATAGCAATTACTTTATGCCTGCTGTTTACATTATGTGTCTGCTTAACAAAGATGCAGGACAACAAAAAAACGCGGGCAAATACTGCATTTTTTAGCTGTAAATTTAATTATCTAATCCTGATAAGATTATGACGCTTAACGAAACCCTTGCCAGGCTCAAAGCACTTGGAAACTAAAAAGTACGAATCCAAAATACAAAAGCAGGAGCCGATGATAACCAATTTGGTGTGAAGCTTGGCGACATCAGAACGCTCGCAAACAAAATCAAAATCAACCACCAGTTGGCCAAATCTTTATGGGAGACCGGCAACGTTGACGCAAGATTTCTTTCAACCTTAATAATTGATCTGAAGGCGCAGTCGATGAACGAAATGGATAAGATGGTATGTTCCATCAACTTCGTGCGGGTGGCGGATTGGTTTAATGCATACGTTGTTAAGGAATATCCCAATAAAGAAGATCTCAGAAAGAAATGGCTGCTCTCTAAAAACCCCATGGCTGCGCGTGCAGGTTGGAGCCTCACCAGCGGACGGGTGGCAAGAGACCCCGAAGGACTTGACCTGCCGGCGATGCTGGATCGGATAGAGTCTGAGATGCCCACTGCCGCCCCGGAAGGACAATGGACAATGAATACAACACTTGCACAAATCGGAATAAACTTCCCTGCGCACAAGGCCCGTGCCATAGCCAGAGGAGAGAAGCTGGGATGTACCGTGATTACCCTGTTTCTAAGGGCTGTACATCGCCTTTTGCCCCGACCTGGATCAATGAGATGGTAAGCAGGCAAGGATAGTTTATATTTACGCCAACACGAATTACCGAAAATGACTACCGAACAACTACAAAATATAGCATCGCAGCTTCGCAAACCTGATGGCGAAGATGGAATTAAAACAGGGGAGTGGATGAGCCAGGGCAATGTGCACATCATCCATGATACGCTAAACTTAATGAATGTTGATGCCGATGATAATATCCTCGAGATAGGCATGGGCAATGGTTTCTATGTGCCTGAGATATTAGAAAAATCAGCAGGCATTCAATATACAGGATGTGATTATTCTGAATTAATGACCATTGAGTCATCAAAACTAAATAGCAAATGGGTTACAACAGGTCGGGCTGTATTTATCCATGCAAATATTTCTTCTCTTCCGCTTTCAAACGATGTGTTTGACAAGGTTTTCACCATCAACACAATATACTTTTGGGAAGATAACGACAAGGCCCTGCAAGAAGTTAGTAGGGTACTAAAACCAAACGGCAGATTGATCATTGGCTTTCGTCCCAAACATCAAACAGAAAAAATTCCTTTTACAAAGTATGGCTTTAATCAATATTCAAAAATAGAAGTAGCTGACCTGCTTGCGGCAAATGGATTCAAAGTAACTGATTGCATAGAAAATGAAGAACCTACAGCAGATCTTAACGGCCAGACGATTATGATGCAAAATATTGTTATCGCGGCGATAAAAGAACCCGGAAAACAAAATGGCGGCCCCCATGAATAGTACTGCTATCAGCAAAAAATTTTGGCGACTTGTTGCTTTCTTTTTGGGACCAGACTGAGGGTCAATAGAACTATGAAAAACAGTAACTTTAAGCACAACAAACCGTTTAATTATGAATGATGTAATCAAATCGATACGGCCGTTTATTGGCACTAAAGATTATGAACTATCCAGGAACTTTTACCGGGACCTCGGTTTCCAGGAAGTTGTTTTGTTTCACAACATGTGCTTATTTAAAACGGACAGTATCGGCTTCTACTTACAAAATGCATTCGTTGAAGACTGGATAAATAACTCAATGATCTTTTTAGAAGTTGACAACGTTGATCTATATTACAAAGACCTGTTAGCATTGGACCTGCCAAATAAATATAAAGGCGTTAAACTATCCCCGGTACAGCAGTTTGATTGGGGTAAAGAATGTTATTTGCATGATCCATCAGGAATTCTCTTACACTTCGGCCAATTCAGCAGCCGCTAAGCAGAAGAATTGTTTAGCGTGCCATTGCAGCCATTGTTGTTGATTGTTGATGCCGCTACGTTCGAAACTAACGTTGAATAATCAGTCACCCTTAGTGTTTCTTTGTGCCTTCGTGGCCACACCATTGCCGATCCATTTCACCATTCTCCAGTCAGGCTGTTTAAAATAGATTTAGTTGTTATCTTCATAATCGCAACTAAATCTGTTCTAATGAATTCACGCAAGTTGTGTCTGGCCAAGATTTAACGCGACTGAATTGATTGAAGCGTTTTTGGATAAGGAATGAAGTTGACTCAGGACAAAAGCATAACCATCAGTGGGAGGTTACATAAAACCCTGCATTCCAAACACTAAAATGAAGCAGTAACGATGAAAATACACACCACAAATTACATTAATACTTTTATCGCGATTGCCGACGACTGCCCGGCAACACAGGGAGAGGTTCCGCCAAAAAAAGCGGATGCGAGATCAGTGGCTAACATCCAGTTTGAACTTATTCATAAAAATCCATACAAGTTTAGTTCCGACGATGTTCTCTTCAAAGTATATGCTGAGAAAAAAGACCTCACCAGTGGGGAACTTGAAAAGGCTAGGGAAGAATTTTTTTCTAAAGGTCAACCCTGCATGCGGGCGTCCCCGCTTACCAAGCGATATGGTTGGGGCGTTCATAACAACGAAGAGGGAAGAGTGGCTCTGGTAGGTTGTGAATCCAAAGAGTACGAAAGATTATTAGATCAAAAAACCTTAAAAATCGTTAGGGCAATGAAATCCAGCAGGTAATTGGCAAGCCCTATATCCTGTTTTTAGCCACGAAGACACGCCTTCGTGGCTAATCCGCTTTACAAATCCGGGATTTCTAATTATCTTCAACTTCGATCTGCATTAGCGTTTTTGAGTAGCAAGAGCTGTATCTATATAAAAAAACTTGGATACATTAATACTGAAGTATTACCGAAACTGGTGTACTGTTCTATAAACTTTTTTACTGAAAAGTATCCGGCAACTAAAAAATAAAATAAAGCCAACACATGCAAAAGTCAATCTATCCTTGCTTATGGTTTAACGGCCAGGCAAAAGCAGCAGCCGAATTTTATTGTTCGGTGTTTAAAGATTCAAGAATACTTGCCGACACCCCCATGGTGGTAACATTCGAAGTCAATGGAACCAAATTCATGGGTCTGAACGGCGGACCGGAATTCAAGTTTGATGAAGCCATCTCTTTTATTGTGGAGTGCGAAACACAGGAAGAGATTGATTATTATTGGACTAAACTCACTGAAGGGGGAAAAGAAAGTAACTGTGGCTGGTTGAAAGATAAATTCGGACTTTCATGGCAAATTGTTCCTGCGATATTACCCGAACTGATGACCGATCCTGAAAAAGCGCCAAGAGTAATAAAAGCTTTTATGAAAATGAATAAATTTGACATTGAGACATTAAAAAATGCATGATCAAATGAGAGAATGATTGGCTGAGATTGTAGAGGTGCATAATTAATTAAACTTAAAAAATGATCATTTGCAAGAACATTTCGTGGCGCTTGATTTTACCAGGAATGTTAATCGGTGTAATACTTTCAGTGAGCTCATGCCGTACCAATAACTGCGAAAATAAGAACCCGGTTTTTAACAAGTTTGTGGCTGGCAGCAAAGAATACCAGGATGAATTGGCAAAACAGGTGCAGGCTGTGGGCTTGTCAAATTTTACTTATTCTTTCGAAAAATACTTTCAGAAAGATGGCAAGGATTTTATTGTCGTGAGTATGAAGGGGCCAGGACTGTGTGCAAAAGGAGAAATGGTGGTGCAGAACTGGGGCAAGATGCAAGGAATTAATGCGGCTAATGGTGCCGGTTACAGGGGTGCGCAACTTGCTGGTCTCAGATATGAGATTACACATGATTCATTATCCACCAGGTTTATATACAAAGGCGTTGAGAGGGTTATTGACTAAGCCTAAAATAAATCTACGAGGGCATGATAAAACGCATAAGAACAGATTGAAACGTGAACACTTTCGATAGGATCAAAAAGTATGTTGATTTTTAATCTGCTTACCAAAAATTAAGGTAGCAATACTTCTCGTGCACGGTATATAGTTCCTACAATCTCATCTTCCCAACCAGTTTTCTTGTCGCAAAACACCCTGCCTTTGTCGTTTTTACACTTTCTATTTTTATGTACTTGCTGTACTTTTACCCTGCACTATCAAAAACGGCAACATGAAAGTAGCCTCATTAAAGTTTAAAACAGTTGATGAATATTTTGAAACTTTCCCTACCGGAATACAAAGCAAACTGCAATCGATCCGGAGCACAATAAAGAAAGCTGCGCCGCAAGCGGAAGAAGTAATCAGCTATAATATACCGGCTTTTAAGTTAAATGGAATGCTTGTCTCTTATGCGGCTTACAAAAAACATATTGGGTTCTATCCCTCCCCATCCGGCGTTGAGGAATTCAGGGAGGAGATTGCGCCTTACGAAGCAGGAAAGGGCACGCTCCAGTTTACTCTTGACCAGCCTATTCCTTTTGAACTTATAATCCGTATCGTACAGTTCAGAGCAAAAGAAAACCTCAGCAAGGCAAAATCAACAATGCTTCGCAAAGAATAAATTGCAAACTGAATAACGCAATCTTATGGCAACAATAAAAAAGATATCTTCCAATCTTTTGTTCGCATACGAAGGGGAAGAAGCCGCAAAACTTTACACGTCTCTTTTTAAAAACTCCAGCATTGGCAGGAAGTCTTACTATGGTAAAGAAAGTTTTGAAACACATGGCATGAAGGAAGGCACTGCGATGACAGTAGA
>JBBPYM010000344.1:0-12123 GCA_038199905.1 Chitinophagales bacterium
CAGCCCGTTGTTATAGGTCGGTATAAGAACACAGGTCTTCAGTTCTACAAACTTTTGCTTGAAGGTTTTAGGCTTGGAGTATGGGCTTTGAAGGAAAGTCATGAACAACTTTTGCTATTGGGCTACGCAACGGAAACCAGTATGCTCAAGGCCTGTGTCGGGCGATGTTTTCATACGGGCGGAAACGCGGTAGCTTGCACAATAAGAATCATGGCATAAAAATGATCCGCCCCTAACCACTCTTTTCGGAACGGTAGGTTCTTCGGGATCAACACTTTTAACCGGGCCGCGTGGATTTTCCAACTGCATGCTTGCATATTGCTCGTAGTAAGCGGGATCGTACCAGTCAGAGCACCACTCCCATACATTTCCGGCCATATCATACAACCCATAAGCATTGGCGCTAAAGGTTTTTACGGGGGAAGCAGTAGCAAATCCATCCTCTAACGTATTACGATCTGGAAAATGACCTTGCCAGATGTTTGCTTTCGCCCGGCCGGTGCTCACGGGCTCATTTCCCCAGGTAAAAATTTGGTTTTTTAATCCTGCCCTGGCGGCAAATTCCCACTCTGCTTCTGTGGGCAGTCGCTTCCCGGACCATTTGGCATAAGCCATCGCATCATCCCAGGACACCTGCACAACAGGGTAATTTTCTTTTCCTTTAATATCGCTATTAGCACCTTCCGGATGCTTCCAGCTTGCACCTTTTACCCAGCTCCACCACTGAGACGCGTTATTTAAGGGTATGGGCTGTGTAGATGCAACAAAAACCAGGGCGGCAGGAACTAATACGCTGTCAGGTGGCTTTGGGGTTCCTTCCGGTAATTGTTTTTGAAGCTCGCTCCATTCAGGTTTTCTTTCTGCCGTAGTAACATAACCTGTGGCATTTACAAATTCCGCGAATTGGGCGTTTGTAACCTCTGTAACATCCATCCAAAAACCGGAGACCGTAACAGGATGCTGTGGGTATTCATCCTTCCTCCCCTGGTCATCTGAGGCACCCATTGAAAAACTGCCCCCTTCTATCCATGCCATTCCTTTTTTTGAAGCGCTATCCGCGGGCTTTATCGCTGTGCCTGATGAATCCACTTTAAAGCGGGATGGCAGGTTGGATGCACAATGTGCAAGGCTATCTTCGTTAATGGCTTGTTTATTTGCCAGTTTCGTTTCACACTGCGTTAATTGCGTTATGATCAAACCTGCATAAACCAATCTGAGAAAAACTTTCATAATGAATATAATTTAACCCTTGTAGCCGGACTATTTAAGCTAATTCCGAATTCTCCAGGCATGATTGTTCGTTTTTTACAGTTCTATTTTTAAATGGCAATAAGTTGTTGAAGCTGATGTTTAGCTATTGAATAAGAGTGCAATTTACACCTCAGACAAACGTATGATCATAAAAAAAAGAATATTGTCTAAAATATAGGATATCAGACTAATATTCTTGAAGAAATGTTTTTGCGGAATGTTATTCTGAGCTTACATAGTTTTACAGAACTATGAACGATATGGATTTGTATTTGGATAAGACTGATCTTGGGATCCTGCGGCTGATGCAGGAAAACGCAGGTAGATCGAATGCTGATATCGCGCGCGGTTTAAATATTGCTCCATCAGCAGTACTTGAAAGAGTTAAGAAGTTGGAACAAAAACAGGTTATCCTACAATACACCACTCGGTTAAACCCTTCTGCGTTGAAGCAAAAACTATTGGCTTTTGTGTTTATAAAAGCGGCAGACGGCATGGGGAGCGTAGAAACGGGGGAAGAACTTGCAAAGCTACCAGGGGTGCAGGAAGTGCATCATGTGGCCGGTGAAGGTTGTTATCTTGTGAAGATCCGCACCAATGCCCGGGCATCTTTGGTGCACCTGATGCGCAATTCTTTTAGTAAAATACCAAGCATTCTTTCCACCCGAATCAGCATTGTGTTGGAAACGGTGAAAGAAAAACAACAACTTATTATCCCGGAAAAATAATGTTATGAATGGACCTGTTTCCAACAAGGCCCCCGCGTTTATGATAATCCTGGCCTTTGCCATTGTATATATTGTTTGGGGATCTACTTACCTTTTTATCAAAAAAGCTTTGTTTGGTATTCCGCCATTCCTGATGGGCGCGCTTCGCTTCGGTATTGCGGGATTAGTGTTACTCGCATGGTGTAAAATAAAAGGAGAAGAAATATTTGTAAAAAAGAACATTATTAATGCTGCCATCAGTGGGGTATTACTTTTATTTATTGGTAACGGGATCGTGATTTGGGTGGAGCAGTTTATGCCGACAGCCATGGTAGCTATCACTTTGTCGTCCGGGCCGTTGTGGTTTATCGTGCTGGATAAATTTAAGTGGAATGAAAATTTTCGCAACAGGTCAACTATTGCTGGACTTATCATTGGATTTCTTGGCGTGATTTTGCTATTCGAGGGTAATTTAAGCACCGCCTTTTCACAGGAAGGTAACAATGCCGAACTAGGTGGACTTATTTTGTTATGCCTGGGAGCTATTTCATGGTCAGCCGGTTCTTTATATTCAAAATACCATGCAGGTAGTAGTTCGGCGGCGGTTAGCACAGCCTGGCAGATGCTGGCCGCCGCGGTGGCATTCCTGCCTGTGAGCCTGCTTCGCGGTGAGATAAATCATGTAGACTGGCAGTCCATACCCCTGTCATCCTGGCTTTCCCTGCTTTACCTGATTTTTTTTGGATCGATTGTGGCTTTCAGTGCCTATGTATGGCTGCTACGGATGCGGCCAGCAACACAGGTAAGCACACACTCATACGTAAACCCGGTTGTGGCAGTAATACTGGGGTTATTTTTTGCCAATGAAACGGTCTCCTGGACACAGATAATCGGCTTGTCCATCATACTTGGAAGTGTCGTTCTGATAAATTTCTCTAAATACAAAAATGACGAGCAGAAAATAGATTCGTCAAAAGAAAGCTGGCAAATGCATCTTAAAACACTTGAAACGAACAATTCAGCATGCCACGCCAAGAGAAAATAGCATTTCCTAAGGCGGAGCTTTTGAGCATGAATTAAGTGGACCAGGCAATTACCATTGCCAGGTCACCCAGGCTTTTCCATCGGAAGCACTTACCATATCATAAGTGGTGGCTCCAGTTTGTACAAAATAATAACCGCTGGCGTTATATAATTTTGCTCTTGTAAGCGCAGCCGGGCCGGTTGCCGGATGAGTTCCGTAAGTATATAATTGGGTAAATATTGCCCGTCCATCAGTAGTATAGGTTGGCGTATTGGGGCCGGTACCATATTGAAGGGTGAGGCCAGTTTGCGCTGCATTTAAAAAGATGGGACCGAAAAAATCATTACCTGGGTCGTATGACGGCCAATAAACCAGGTAGTAATAGGTATTGGTACCACTCCTAAGGCCAGCTAAACCGTAGGCATCATCGACACCATTTACATGAAACCCTTTTCCCGAGAACCAGTAGTCATTACCATTAGCAACTGCAAAATCCCACCATCTTTTTGGCGCACCTATATCCACCTTCACAGGTACAACTATCCCCGAAATTGTTGAGACTGTATTACTAACCGTAGTAGTGATAGTTTCCGTGGTGGCGTTCCACTGCATATTGTTAAAACCAGTAATAGTTAGCGTACCGACGGTTAACGGATTAAGCAAAGTAATACCTCCAAGAATAAGATAATAGCCAGTAGTAAAAGTTTGTAAAACACCGTTAGCTCCCAAATAAGTAAAAGTGATGGTGTGATCCACGGGTTTTACCTGGATATCAAACTGCTGTGACCCTACTGTAAGCCGTTTAAAGTAGGTGAGGATTTTATTTATATTGAGACCCGCTGCAAGCTGACCGCTATTATAAGCCGTAGCCTCCTGCGCTGTTGCCCTCGTTAGAACAGCCTTGCTTCCATTAAATCTTCCAACCAGTTTTATGGTATCCGTAGTGGTTGAATCAAAATAAAATTCGTAATCAGAAACCAGGCCCACACCAACCGCACCCTGGTTTACAATAGACCTTACCACTACGTTTTCATTTGGATCAGACAAGAGGTGAATATAAGAGTAAGTATCAAAAATAAGGCTGGGCTGCTGAATAGCTTTCAGACGGTAACTGCTTTCCTTTAATGTAGTGGCCGTTGTTGAATCAAAGTCTGAAAACATTCTGACACGGTTGGAGTCACTGAACTTAAAATAAAATGAATACGAGCCACCGCCAGCAGGAAATAGAACCGCTTTCCATCCATTCTGTGCCCCCGAAAGCTGGGCCTGGTATTTTGTAAGGGCTTCGTTCAGGCGTTCGTCTGGTGACTGTTGAAAAATGGTGGAATCGTCCTTTTTACAGGAAGATATCACTGAGAAAATCACTACAATATATAATAAGATCCTTTTCATAACTTGAATTTATCCAGTGGATTAAGGCATTACTTGAGCAGGGCATTCATAGCGTTTCTCGTTCTCGCTTGAAGACTATAAAAATCTATGTTCCAGGATTGCTTGAAATATCCTACGATGATGGATTCTTTCAGTCGTAACCGCTGTTTGGCCACCACCGCTGTAGTTCCGTTAGCAGTGGTGCCTGTATAGTTGATGCCATTTACAAACGCATCAAACGCTGTTTTCCCTTGTGTAAGCATAAAAGAAACCATTTCCGCAAAGTCATCGTCAGCCTGTGACATGGCGTAATTTGTTACGAATCCTTCTGCATAAGCCTCAGCGAAGGAAACATTTGTCCAGTCTGAAGTATATAAACTAGAGGATACCTGGGTAAAAGTGAAGGGATACAGAACATTACGGTGAAGCACGTGCGCGAACTCGTGCTCAATGGTTTTAAAAACTTCTTTTGCAACCATTGAATCGGATGGCACGTATCCGGGCGTTGCCCTTGTTTTAAAATAGTTGAGCTGGTACATTACGATTTTTGTTCCATCTTCAGAAGTGGTTCCCAGGTTCACCGCGCCAGTGGCCAGGTCGTAATTACCACTGCCAACAAGGATAAAAAATTTGTTGCCATACTTTTTCATAAAATTGGCGTTTGTCTCCGCGGAGTAAGTTTCTATCCACACCTTTTTAATCGCACTCAAAACCGGTATTACAAATTCTTCCTTCATTGGCACAAGTGTGCTGTTTAACTTAAGCTCAAACTGGTCGTACTTATATTTTACCGCGGTGTTATAAGGAACAGTTAATGAATCGAAGATCCATCTATCTATTGGTCCCTTCACCCATAAGTCACCACCCAGGCCTGTTATATTGTCAACGTTTCCCAGCGCGTCTTCCTTCTTACAGGAGGTAATTTCAACCAGCAGGAGAAAACAAAAAAAGATCTTAAATATTTTCATATTTGTGTATTTAATAATGTTATCGTGGGTTTTGTGCTACCCCGGATAAAGCGGCAGATGACGGAATCTGCAGCACCTTCCGGGGATCATTAGCTGTTAATACCAGCGTTTGCCCTTCCTGCGTTTTGTGCGTTACAGTTAGGCCGTACCGCAGAATATCAAACCAACGCATTCCTTCATGCACAAACTCCGATCTTTTATAATCCAGTATGGCCCGGATAATACCGTCCCTTATATTGGTGGTTCCATACACTGCGTTTATTTTGGCCGCTGTAATAATATTGGTAGTTGCGCTATAGTTCAACATCCTTTTGCTTGCATAAGTATTTAAATCAGCAATCGCACCAGCTGAATTCCCGGTATATGCATAAGCCTCAGCACGGTTAAACAACACTTCTTCAACAGTCAGCAAAGGAACCATTACATAAGCATTACCGATTTCGGCGTTCACGGTAACGCGAACAAAATATTCGTCAATCTTGGGTACCAGTTTGTGATCACTATTAATGGAATATAATTTTATTGCCCAGTTGCCTCCTGATAATGGCTCGGGTCTTTTAAACAACGTACTTTGTATGGAAGCGTCTAAGCCATATCGGTTGTTTACAGCATTGCGTGCCCAAAGCGACTCTGTTTCTACTAAAAGAAGGTTGGCATTTTCAGTGGCTTTGGCGTAGGTGCGCATTAAGGTATTTACATCACTGATGTCATTATAAGTGGTATTCCATGGCCTGAGGTTAGACGCAAAATCATTGTTGGGAACAACCATGTTGGCATATTGTATAACTTTTGCATAATCCTTTTTAAAAAGGTAGAACCTGCTTGCAAACGCATAAGCGGCAGACCTGGTGAAATGATATTTTGGCACTGAGTAGCTATTGTCATTAATAAGGCCTACCCCTTCAAACAAATCTTTTTCCACCATATCATAAACGTATTTCACCGTCATCCTGTCGTACTGTTTGATTACTATGGTTTCAGGTTCGGTTACATAAGGAATTCCAGGGTCAGAAGCTGCAGTTGCTTCGTTATAAAAAGTAGCGAAGAAATTTACCAGCATAAAATGGGCATACGCTCTTGCTACCAGCGCCTCTCCCTTTTGTGCAGTGTACGCGCTTGTATCACCCGAAACCTTAATGGATGCAAGCGCCTGGTTAGCCGCGGCGATTGCCTTGTAGCAGGCATTCCAATAGAATTCGGGTGAATCTTCATTGTTGTCCCGACTGTCTACAAAAAGATAAGGGTCAGTTATTACCCTTTCCTGTGGTCCTACTCCTATGTCAGTCACGTTGTCTGACATGGTTTCAGCAAAGGACGCATACCCTGCCTGTGGGTAAGCTGTTGCCAATAATTGAGATACTTTTTGCGGTGTATTGATCAGTGCCCGGTTATCGGGTTCAGTTTCTAAATACTTATTGCACCCCGTGCAAAGGATAAGTAGCGCAAATCCGATATAGAATGATGTTCGTTGCATAGTCAAAAATTTATAAGCCCAGTTTTACTGATAGCGTAAATTGTTTTGAAATGGGCTGAGCCACTCCCCCGGAATTAAAAAATTCAGGGTCCTGACCCTTTAATTTTGGATCGGAGTAAATCAGCCATGGGTTGATGGCAGCACCAGTAATAGAAAGGCTGTTGAATCCAATGCGTTTCAGCGCGTCGCCAGGCAGGTTGTATGATAGTGACACTGTTTTCAACCTTACAAATCCTCCATCGGCAACACGTTCTGTAGAGTAATTATAATTATTGTAAGGTGATGCCCCCTGTTGCAGGGTTTTATAATAAGCATCCAGCACCGACGGTACATTGGTGATCAGTTCGTCGCCAGGTATTTCCCACCGGTCGTTAAATTCTTTCGGAAGCGCGTCATAGTCTGAATAATCAGTCTTAAACACCGGGTATAAACGGATCTTGTTACCGAACTGGTAGGTAACAAACACGTTTAACGAAAAAGACTTGTAGTTAAAGGTGTTTGAAAACCCGCCTGTTATTGTCGGATCAACAGGACCTTCGTACTTCAGGTAGGCAATGCTGTCAGACTGCAGGTATACGTCATTGCTGGATTTACCTTCCTCATTAATGAATTGGGGCACCCCGGTAGCATGATTGAGACCGTCGAATTTTATTGAGAACAAGCCGTTAACAGGGTAGCCTTCCGTGTTTCCCCCCTCAGCTTTTACGAGGTCAAATATCAAGGGAAGATTTTTTGCATTACTAATTTTTGTGTTATTATAACCAAATGTCAGGTTTGTTCTCCAGCCCCAATCCTTTCGTTTAATTACCTGCCCGCCGATCAATATCTCGGCTCCCTTTGAGGTCATATCAGCATAGTTTGCTGATTTGTAGGCTTCGCCCCCGATACCAGCGGTTTTAAAACGGCTAATGAGGTCAAAGCTCGTCCGGGAATAAACATCCAGGCTGAAATTTACTTTTCCGCGAAACAAACCTCCATCTAACCCGATGTTCGTCTGATAATTTTTTTCCCAGGTGAGGTCGGCATTTTCAAGATAGGTAAGGTTGATCACTGATTCTCTTTCTGTAGGAAAAGTTCTGTTTGTAGTAGCACTATTCAATACGTAACTGGAGTTTGTTGCAGGCCCAAGGCTGGCGGTAAGACCATAACTTGCACGCAGCTTCAGAAGATCGAGCCAGTTCAGGTCCTGCATCACCTTTTCTTCATCCAGGTTCCAGGCTCCTCCAAAGCTCCAGGTTGGCAACCAACGAGCCGTTCTGGATGAGCCCAACTGGTTAGATCCATCGTATCGCACCGTGCCATAAAAATTGTACTTCCTGTCGTACGTATATTGAGCATTGAAGTAGAACGCAGCAAAGCGATCAGCATTTTTCGTGAGATCATAATAAGGAAAGCTTGCTTCAATTGTTTGCTTTAAAATGCGGTAGTCAACAAATGGAACCCCGCCATTATCATACTGGTAACCGTATCCGATATTGGAAAAATTCTGCCGGTCGGCATATTTTATCTGCTGGCCTAGTAATAAATTTAAGCTGTGTTTCTCTGCAAATGTATTAACGTAGTTCAAGCTGTTTCGCACATCAAAATTCAACAACTTGTCTTCCGCGCGATTATAGAAACCGCCATAAGGCAGCACAACAACAGGTTGGGCTCCTGGAACATCAGGATCTCTGTATAGGAATTGGTTTCTTTCGCGAATGCTGGATGTGCTGGCGGCGCGATAAGCATTGGCCATATTTGAATTCTCCGTGATCTGGTGTTCCTGCGAGGATTTCACATAACGAAGTGCCCCGATAAATTCGTATTTAAGATGTTTAGTGAGTTTATAACCAAGCTCACCCTGCAACTTTAAGTCGATAACATTTATGTCGATATAGTTATTCTCCAGCTCTTTCAGGATGTTAAAAGGAGCAAAGTTTCTTTGATAATAATTCAGGTCCCCCTGGTCGTCATAGGCAGTTAGTGTTCTGCTCGAATTAAGGGCAAAGCTGAAAGGGTTGATATCAAAATCGCGGTTGAATTCTCCCGACACAGGGTTACTTACACGTTTTAATGTACCCGGTACTTTTTGCTGCCGGACTGACCCGGTCGTAAGAAAGCCTGCCGTCAACCGGTCAGAAAACGTGTAGTTATTTCTGAAATTAAGGGTGTAGCGTTTTACATTATCCGCCACGGTCCATCCGTTGTCGTTATAAAAGCTGGTAGAGAAAAAATGCTGCGACTTGTCGGTTCCTGAGGAGATACTTAGGGAATGCTCCTGCATCAACGAGTTCCTGAACAGCACGTCATACCAGTCAGTGTTTGCAAGTGCGTAGTTTTTCAAGTAAGCGGCTTTTGCTTCCGTGGTATTTTGCAAGGGAAAATTGCCATTTGCATCCAGCTGGAGTAAAGAATACATCTTTCCGTACACGCCCCAGTTCGACTGGCTAAGTATATCCGAAGTAAGTATTCCTTTACGTTCCAGTTCACCCAAAACAGACATCTGCTCCGCTGAGTTCATGATGTTATAGTCAGCATACATTGGCTTTAACTGTGTGCTGAAGTTACCCACATAATTAATAGAAGGTTTACCTGTCCGTCCCTTTTTGGTTGTAATAACCACCACTCCATTCATTGCCCGGGCGCCGTACAGAGCGGTAGCAGCCGCGTCTTTTAAAATATCAAAGCTTTCAATGTCGTTGGAATTAATTCCTGCCACGGAAGAACCTAGCAATGTAGTAGGATCGCCGCTTGAAAGCTGGTCGTTAGATATATTGACTATGTCTTCCAGCACCACACCATCAACCACCCACAAAGGTTTGTTGTCACCATTTATCGAGGTTGCCCCGCGTATACGAACCTTGGGCGCGCTTCCAAACGTGCTGGAAACATTTTGCACTGACACACCCGCCGCTCGCCCTTCCAGCATCCGGCTCACGTCTGTATATCCGTCCATCTTCACATCTACCGCCTTTAACGTTACTGCGGCGCCGGTGAATTTTTTCTTATCAATACTCTGGAAGCCGGTCACTACCACATCCTGGAGCGTATTGGCTGCCGACTCCATCACCAGATTAAAAGCAGTTCTGCCGCCAGCGACTTTCACCTCCATGGTTTCATAACCAACATTGCTGATAATGATAGTAGCATTAGAGGCTACACCCGACAACACAAAAACCCCGTCCATATTAGTAGTAGTACCGGTTTGCTTGCCTTTTACCGTTACAGACACCCCTGGCAGGACGCTTCCATCTTTAGCGGTGATGCGGCCCCTGATGGTTGTATCTGCCAGCAGGGTGAAATCTTTGGTTGTTACTACATGTGTTTTTACAAGGGCATTACCCGGAAGAGGATGGGCTGAAAGCCGGACAGTCAACAACAGCAGGATCGTGAACAGTAAGAAGTTTCTGTGTTCCCGATTACGCCGGTTTAGGAAGTTGGATCTTTGCAAAATTCTTATTTTTATGGTTAGTTTTTTGGTAGATATTGACGTTAACAATATCGCCTGCGCTTCAAATAACCCCGTGATTCTTTTTAACTAGTTAAATCTACATCGAAATTACGGGGACCTTTGAAAAATTAACAATATCATTTTAGCAAGTATTTACAATGACATAAATAGCACAAGCATCGCTGCACTATCGGTATGATGAATTTTAATTTGCTAGTAAATACCAGCAATGCCGAAACTTGATCGTAAAGAAACGCAATATTTTACCATGGTAGCCTTACGACTTAACTATTCATTATGCGGGTACGTCTTTTGCAACGGCTTTTGATAAATTTCCGTATGCATTATAAAATGGGTTACGCTCTTTTGAGTTTAACGATCTTCGCTTTCGCAGCCTGCAGCTCAGGTCAGTCGAAAAAAGAAGAAAATACCACCCCGGCCGACACCGTAACAACCAGTATAAAAGACACCGTCAATTTACCTGAGCCTTATGCTACCAAATCTACTGTAAATTTTAGTAAGGTTGTTGGCTGGACCGAAGGAAAAATGCCCACTGCGCCAAGCGGGTTTACTGTGTCTAAATTTGCTGACAGCCTTCAAAATCCGCGCTGGATATATGTTGGTGCAAACGGAGACATCTTTGTAGCTGAATCTTCTACCGAGACCGGTTTAAAAACGAAGGTGAAAAATGCTATAAGCGGCAAAGCTAAATCGGGCAATAATGAAGGAAGCGCGAATCGCATAACGCTATTGAGAGATGCTGATCACGATGGAGTTCCTGAAATGCGAAAAGTGTTTCTTTCCGGTCTTAATCAGCCTTTTGGAATGGTAATCATCGGTGACGCATTTTATGTAGGCAATACCGATGGGTTAATGCAGTTTCCCTATAAAGAAGGGCAAACAAGTATCACAGTTAAGGGCAAAAAAATCCTCGAATTGCCCGCAGGAGGATATAATAACCATTGGACAAGAAACCTGCTTGCTTCCAAGGACAACAAGAAGATTTTTATTACGGTTGGTTCCGGCAGCAATGTAGCCGAGCACGGAATGGAAAATGAACTAAGGCGCGCGAATATTCTTGAGGTTAATCCAGATGGCACTGGTGAGAAGATTTATGCAAGTGGGATAAGAAATCCAATAGGTCTCACTTATGCACCGGGCACTAACGTATTATGGGTGGCTGTAAATGAGCGTGACGAACTGGGCGATGAACTGGTGCCAGACTATCTGACCAGCGTTAAGGAGGGTGGATTCTATGGCTGGCCATATGCTTACTTTGGCCCGCATGAAGACCCCAGATTAAAAGACAGCGCTCCGGATATGGTTAAAAAGACCATCATTCCCGATGTATCCCTCGGCGCTCATACAGCATCGTTAGGTTTGGCTTTTGATGAAGAAAATAGCTTCCCCGGTAAATACGCTGGTGGTGCATACATCGGCCAGCACGGTTCCTGGAACCGTTCGCAACTGGCTGGATATAAAGTAGTATTTGTGCCTTTTAAAGACGGTAAACCAACAGGACCTTTTGAGGATTTCCTCACAGGTTTTTTAACAAGCAAGGAAGGCGAGGTTTACGGGCGACCGGTTGGCGTAACGTTTACAAAGGATGGTGCAATGTTGGTTGCAGATGATGCCGGAAATACAATCTGGAGCGTTAGCGCGTCCAAATAAAAAAAACTTTTTTGATTATGAGCTCAGCATTTGTAAAGGAAAATGAGGAACAATGGCTGCACGAGATTTCGCCGACCATGAACGCATTGATAATGTATCTCACACGCGAGAACAACAACATCAGGGTTTATGAACAAAAATCTTTTTTAGACCCAAAGACTAACCAGCAGGTGTATGTTATGAGCAATGGGTTATCCTATATTAAGGATGAAAACGGAAAGTGGATG
>JBBPYM010000345.1:0-2358 GCA_038199905.1 Chitinophagales bacterium
ATCATCTTTACATCATCCTCTTGTAAGCAAGCGGAAGCGCAATGGTTACAGATTGCTGCACATTTTAAACATGCTTCAATACAATTCTTGTACGTGTGATAACCTGTCATAATTGTTGTTTTTATAATTAGAAAAATTGATTACTGATTTTTTAGATGAAGTTTAGAAATCTTTTCTTTAATTGGTAAGCCGATAAATCTTACCGGTATTTCCTTTAGGTCCCTCGTTGCTGATAGTTAGCACATAAACTTCCCCATTGTTGTCCTGTCCAAAAGCTAAAAGGTATGCCCCCAGTTCACCATTTAGGCCATTTTTTATAAACATTTTTTTATAGGGCCAATCACTTCCTGTGCGGCCGGCTGCAAAAATGGCTCCGTTGCTTTTGTCATGTGTCTTTGTCCATACGCCAAAAAGATACTTGTCTTTCAAAGCCGGAATACTGCTGCCATTATAGACCACGCCACCAATGGAAACAATGCCTAAGCCGTCCTGGAAGCTCATTGCATTTTTAAATTCAATTACCGGTTCCACAAAAGCGTTGCCCATGTTATCTTTTGTCGGGCAGGAATCAAAGGGTTGCTTACGGTCAGCTGCGTTAAAACAATGTCTTCCCTCCCTCACATTCCAGCCATAGTTACCCCCTTTTGTAATCACATCAATTTCTTCATAAAGAACCTGTCCGGCATCGGCTGCAATCATGCTACCATCAGCTGCAAAACAAAAACGGTAAGGATTGCGCAGCCCGTACGCATAAATTTCTTTTAGTCCATTCTTACCATCCACAAAAGGATTATCGGAGGGGATGCCATACGGACTACCATTATTCACATCAATCCGTAAAATGTTTCCAAGCAAATTCTGTTTTGTATCCTGTCCATTTCCACCCTCATTTTTATCGTACCAGTCTCTTACATGCCCCATGTCCTTATCATCAGCACCTCCACCATCGCCAATCGAAATATATAAAAACCCATCGGGCCCAAATGCCAGTGTACCGGCATTATGATTCTTCTGCGGTTTGTCTATTTCCAACAACACCCGTCCTGAAGCAGGGTCTGCTTTGTCTGTATCAGATCCGGAAACATTATACTCGGCTATGGTTGAAGTACAATTCCAGCCTTTGGGGGCCGAAGTCCTTAACGGGGTGCTGTAGTAAACATAGAATTTGCCGTTACTTTTATAATCAGGATGAAAAGCGAGTCCTAAGAGGCCGCGTTCTTCTTCTTCATCGGTCTTTAACTGTACAATTTTACTACTGATATCCAGGAACGGCTGCATAGATTTCTGTCCGTTTTTGATGATGTAGATCTTTCCAACCTGGTCCACCACAAACAACCGGTCATCATCTACAGGCTGTGTGAGGTACACCGGAGATGTAAATCCTTCTGCCACAATCTGCAACGAAAGGCTATCTACTACAGCGCTATTGTTGCTGGTAGCAAACATTGAATCCGTACTCACATCTTTTGTACTCTGAGTGTTATTGCCACAGGAGATGGTGATCATGGCAATGATTATTACGGTAAAAAAAGTCTTGAATGTTGACATGATTAAAATTTTAGAAGTGAAAAAACTTATTTAATAAAAAATCCTCAATTACTCATCAAACCTGATGGACAATGTAACGCCGTACGATTTCGGATCACCGAGGTGAACCCCGCCAAAATCATAGGCGTAGTCTATATATTTTAATCCGGTTGGAAGGCAGACTTTAACCCATCCATCATTTTATCGGAAGAGACATTTGTTTTGAAAGATATTTTATTAATCATCTATAACTGTTTTAGAAAGTATTTGCAATCGGACTAACCGTATAATATAGTACTCCACCAATGCTCATTAATTTTGACCGTAATTACCTGATATCTGCTGTTTATAAAACATATTTGTCCCACAACCCATACTGCTCTTTCTTAATGCCTCTCGGCAGTGACAATGCCGCAACGGCTACACCTGCTATTGTATCAATAATTTTTAAAGTAATTTGGGCATCACTTAAAAACCAGGGAATAACAGCAACTGCAAGCCCAAGCAACAAATTCAGATACCTGCCGGAACGTACTACCTCACCCATGCTAATAACCCCAACAACCGCTATCAGTGCTCCACATAAATGATTGACATCAGCAAGGGTGGCTTGTATAGGTACATTAAAGAAGGCAGGCATTGTTATTAATGCAATTCCTATTACAGCAGAAAGAAGGAGAGTCCATGGTACGCTCATTCCCCAAACAGATGCTTTAAATACTTTTCCAAAGTTTTGAGAAAGTTCCATTAGTTCGGGCGAGCGTTCATCTTTATTCATCTCTACCGGCTTACCGCCTTTCCAGAATACATCCCAGAACTTTTCGCCTTTTC
>JBBPYM010000346.1:0-7676 GCA_038199905.1 Chitinophagales bacterium
AACGAAGCAAAGGGACCTTTAAGAACGAACTGGAAAACATAAATGGGATTGGCGAAAATACCGCAAATCTACTATTAAAAACCTTTAAATCGGTCAACAGGATCAAAGAAGCAGAGGAGGAGAAAATCGCCGACATTGTGGGTAAATCTAAAGCCAAAATAATCTGGAATTACTTTAATGAAAACAACTCCACGGCTACTTAAAAAGAAAATGGATCGATCCAGTTATTTGATTATCAGCTAAAAACAAGGGGCCCGGATAGATATCCAGCCCCGTTTTTAAAATCCAATATCCTATGAAAAACCGTTGTAAAAATAATGAAACAATTCAGTCCCGCAATACCCGGAAATGGGTATTTTTGGTCTATTTCTTTAATATGATCCAAGGAACAGCCCTCAATTTTCCGTAAAATTACGGTGAAAATTAGAGTGAACATATAACCAATTATTCCCGACGACCGGAGTTTCTTCCACACCTAACAGGCATAAAAAAAGACCGCATAACTGCGGTCTTTTTTTATTGACGGTATTTTTCTTAGTAAGACCATAAATCCTGTTCGTAATTAAATCTCTTAGTTTTGATATTATCACCTTCCAACAATCTGAGAATAGGGTCCTTGATATAATTAGCTATGTACTGATCATATGGGTTGTCATAGGTTGACTTGATGATACGGCTGGAGAACATGCGACTCTCAAAAATCTCCTCCCAACTTGACCTTGCACCAAAGTTCTTACCGTTATAGGCTTCGTATTTTGCAAGCATAGGTCGTAAGTCGGGATAGTAAACCCAGAAAAGCGGCGTCACGTCGCGGTAGCTTCCGTCTTCATTCCTGATGGTTCGCAAAGGGGCTATTCCCAAGATGCGAACGTGCATACGTGCAGACTCCTTATCGAATACCCAGTCTTCTTTTACCCAGTATTTCTCAATGGTATTATCAGGATTAAACTCTTCTGAAATCACTGAATCCTTCATGATTCCTTTGGTACCATCGGGATCAAGGGTCCAGTCTGGCACAGCAAACTTTTTCACATCACCAAGGAGTTGTTTTGTAATCTCACCAACAGTGATAGGTGTCGTAAACCTGTCATCGATAGGACTAAAAGCTGTAATTTCTCCAGTTTTAATATGGTTAAGCAAAATACTTATAAAGCGCTGGTTACCATTGTCTTCATCGGCCCTATACAAGAAAGCGAGATTCATCTTTTCATGTACATCAATTTCACTCCACACACGCTGCTGGTAAATGGCGTCATCTTCCCTGATATATTCATAATTCAGCGGGGTGATGTCCTTTACGGGATTCTTGTCAACAATATTATCCTGGCGCAAGCTTTTGCGAATAGTATCAAGTGCAAGGGTTCGTGGAGCTACTGGCGTGGTGTCTTTTGCAGGAGCCATCAAAGCCGCGTCTGCCACGCCTGCGTTTTTATTTGTGGTCGTTTTCTTGGTCGTAGTTGGTCTTTTTTTAACCACCCTTTTCGTCTGCGCATGTAAATTATTAGCTGCAATAGCCAGAACTATTACCAGTAAGAGCGATTTAGAAAACTTGCTGTACATCTTTCTTAATTATTTGAGTTGAAAAACTATTGCAGGGATATCACGGATACCATCAGGCCCCTTAACCTTTATCTGATCAAAAAATATGGACGATCCAGGGCTCGCTCTTTGAATGATGGCTGCTGCCTGTCCTGTCCAACGGGCGCCATCGTTCCCTGCCTGTTCATACTTTTGGAAAGAACCACCATTAGCACCAATATTATAACTTACCACCTGGAAGGTTACATCGAAATCTGAGTCGAGTTTCGCAAACAATCCCCCTGTTGCTTTAAATTGAGCCGACGAAATGCCGCCACCTTTATTTGCACCAACCATGGCCTGAGGATCTGGCAGTCTCTTGATACGCATCTCAAAGGGTGTGGTCTTGCCATTTACAGACACGTTAATGCTTGCTCTTCCAGGCACTCCTGTAGGTGTGATTGTATATCTACCACCACCCAGGGATTGTGTGTTTCCCGCACCTGAAAACTTCACATCCATTTTTTCAAGGCCAGCAGAACCGGCTGAAACATTCAAAGGATTGGCAACGTTCAGGTACATAACATTCATCTTTTCCAGGAAAACGGAAGCTCCTGATGGCACACCAACTGTATATTTTATAACTCTCTCAAGTGTTCCGGTTGAACCATCGGGTTTTGTGTACCTGATATTGACACCTACTGATTTTTCACCTGCACCGCTTACTGTTGTTTTGTACAACGCTTTTCCCTCCGACAAAGGGAGCGTTGAGCCGCCAATAGAAATAGTTGGCGTCGCTGCTTTACTATAAGCACCAATACCCGCGGTAATTTCCAAATTATCACCTGGCATGAGGTAGGTTGCATTTGTTCCTATAAGTGGTTGAAATTCATCAAATACTACCTTCACGGAACCTACCTGGCTAAGGAAGTAATCCACTACATCTGATTCAGAACTTTTAACGTCATTCTGAAATTTGCTTAGGATGGTCATTGCAGCGATTGTTGGAGTCATATGAAAATAAGCATAAGACCAGTCCTTTTTTTCAGTACTACCAGTTTGAGACTTTGGAATTTCAAGATCAAGAGGGAAACTCTTCTCAAGCTCAGCTCTTTTCGCAGCCACATTTTTCTTGATAACAGGATCTGAAAATTTAGCCGGATCGACTATTGCCAGGAGCTTGGATTTGAATTCTCTCAGCTTTTCGTAAAGTTCTTTTCCTTTTCCCTGTTCCACAAGTAAACGGGAGGATGCCTCGAGATTGTCATCATTAAAAGTTTCTACCCCGTCTTCTGTTCTCAAACCTGATTCAACCTTTAGTTCCTGTTTCAGATTATCAATATAATTGTTCACGGTTGTAGATAAAGCTTTTGCCTGCAGCGCATATGGCTGCCAAAGTTTTGCCTTTTCAGCTGTCTTCTGATCTTTCAAAAGTTCATCAAATGATCCGTAGGACGTACTATTTTTTTCATCAATAACTGCATTCGCGTTAGTGATACTATTATTTACCGTTCTAAAAGCGTTCAGAATTTCAGTAGATACATTCAGTGCAAGTAAAGCTGTAAGCACCAGATACATCATATTGATCATCTTTTGCCTGGGCTCTTTAGGTAAAGCCATTGACTTAATTATTTAGATTTTAAAACAAATTTTTTCTTTCGCACATTTCCAGTTCACTATCATCAATTATCTACCCTGCATTGCACTCAGCATATTTCCGTAAATATTATTAAGGTTGCCCAGGTTTTTCGCCAGCAACGATATTTGTTCCTGCGTTTTTTTAGCGTCTACCACAGTTCCCTGCATAGTTTCTGATGCCTGAACCAAGTTACCGTAGAAGCTATTCATCGCTTTCAGGTGATTATTTGTATCCTGCAATTCCAGCTCATAGATTGTATTTAAAGAAGATAGATTTTTAGTTAACACCTGCACCTGCCCATGAAACTGTTTAGTGCTTTCCGAAGCGTCATTGAATGAGGCCATAGTGGAAGCAGACTTGATATAAGCGTCTTTCATAACACTGATTGCTGTTGTAGCTTCTTTGGTCTTCGCAGAATAATCATTTGTTGCGGCAACGGCATCATTAACATCTTTGAACTGACCCAGCGTTGTACCGAATTTCTGAAAACCTTCGCTTAGCTTTTTAAGACTTGCAGGGTTAATATCTGCATCATTCATCATTTTTTCCATTGATTGCAAAGCTGGGTTGCTGTTATTACTAGACACGGCCATCTTTGGCAAAGCGTCAACCAAGGCTGCCATTTCTGCACCTGCAGGCGGAAGAAAAGCATACACCAAAAATATGAACGCTTCAGTGAACAAGCCGATCATTAACATCTGATCCGCAAATCTCCAATGTAAAATTTTGAATAAAGCCCCGATAATTACTATTGATGCCCCCACACACACGATAACATTAACTATTTTTTCTGTGGATCTTGAAATGCCAGCCATAATTTGATTTTTTAATAATTTTTGATGAGTTTATGGTATAAAGTCTCTTTTGATTTGTAGATCCAAAATCAATTGTTAACGCACGACTGATTCAAAAAATTTTACAAAGAGATGTTAATATGAAGTTTTATTTACGATTTTGTGTAGGGGGTAAATCAATCACACAGCGAAAGCCGATATTGGATTTTGTTGTATCCTGATATTCGTAAGACCTGGTACCAGTTTGAAGAAAGTACCCAACATCTTTCCAGCTACCACCGCGAACAACTTTACGTTTCATGCGGGGAGGATCTGTATCCTTTGCATTCCAACGTATGTCCGGGTTCATATCGTGTTGAAAATTGTATCCACCCTCATAATATAAGGAAGAGGTCCATTCTGCAACGTTACCCGACATATTATATAAACCAAAATCATTTGGCCAATAGGCATCAGCCCGAACTGTATAAAAACCTCCATCCTCCGGGTAGTTACCTCTGCCTGGTTTAAAGTTGGCGAGCAAACAACCCTTCTTATTTCTCAGGTAGTAGTTACCCCAGGGAAACATTGATTGTGAACGACCGCCACGTGCGGCATATTCCCACTCAGCTTCTGTAGGCAGCCTGAAATCAGACTCGGTAGCTCGTCTTTTCGACTCAAGAAACGCGTTGAGGTAATGTGTTCTCCACTCGCAGAATGCAGTGGCTTGTTTCCAATTTACACCCACCACAGGATAATTGTTGAATGCAGGATGAGAAAAATATCTTTTTGTTTGCGGTTCATTGTAAGAGTAGGAGAAGTCCCTGATCCAGCACAAAGTGTCTGGATAAATCATAGGGTCAGTCTTCGTGATAAACTGAGAACGGGGCTTACCGGCATTTTCCCTTTTGGAAGCCTCTTTAGTATCGAATACTTCTGAATGATATTTTAATTTGGAGGGGTCAATCTCTTTTCTTCCGAAAATTCTGTTTTCAGGAGAGAAGATCAGTTGGTCAATTTTCTCAACTGTAGCTTTGTCGCTCCACTTGATTGTCTGGGCTTTTTTCCAATCAACGAAGTCCTCACCGTCAACATTTTTTACAAATCCCATCAACTTTGCTGCGATCGAATCACGTACCCAGTAAACAAACTGGCGGTACTGTGAGTTGGTAATTTCTGTTGCATCCATCCAAAAGCCAGCTATTGAAACCTGTTTATTACGAGCAGTATAGGCGTAGTTCACATCTTCGTCACTCGGTCCCATGTGGAACGTTCCTGGGGGAACATAAACCATCCCGGGGGGCTTCGGCATCACGTACTTTTTGCTGAGCGCAACACCATGAAGCTGTCCGTCGTTAACTGGTCCGCCCGACGATTTGCCGAATTTACCACAGCTTGCCAGCGCAAACATGGCAACTACACAGGTCACCGCACACAGGGATTTCATTTTCATAAAATTAGAAGGTATGAGACAAAGAAAATATTTAGTCAGCATCGTCATCGAAAATTTAAATTTTATATTTTGCATTTGGCAGAACAATCAGTTATTGCTAACGGGTTTAATGGTAAAATATTGCGAACCCAAGCTAAAAATTTATCATAAATAATCAAAAAAGCTACCTGGAATAATTCCGCATCCAAGAGTAAGGAAGCCGCATTTTACTCTGACTATTTTAATCATCATAAGTTAAAACACATTTTGCTAATAGCAGAAAACTGGTGTTTGCATAAATGGAAACCTGTATTTGCTTGTTTAGCATGAAGATATACAATATTTGATTAAAAGTTTGCCCAAAAAACCTAGCTGTAATCAGTAAGATTGGCAATTCTGTTACTGATTTCATTCATTTCGAACATCGTATAACAAACGGCATTCAGCAGTATCCAGTTGTGTGTCCCCCAACATTTAACAATTTTACAACTGTTGAATTAGCATAGCCGCGGCTGCATCGTAATTAATGCAAGTTCCAGGCCATGTTCATCGTAAAAGAACGACATACCAAATGGAAAGTGTAAATTTGTTTGATTGAATAAAATAGAAGCTAACGGAAACTATGGTCCGCGTTCATAGGTTGGGTGAGCAAGAAAGTTCGATTATTTGCTGTTTACACTGGATAGGTACATTTCCAATGCTGCTGCCATAGACGGTGCTTTCGGGAGAGGGGCCTTAATATCCAGGGTAAGGCCAGCATCTTCAATGGCTTTAGATGTATTACTTCCAAAGGCACCTATTTTAGTGCGATTTTGAACAAACGACGGACAGTTGTCCAACAAACTCCTAACACCGCTTGGAGTAAAAAAGCAGATTACGTCAAACTCAGTCTGACTAAGCACTTCCTTTACATCATTGCTGATCGTTCGATACATAAAGGGTGTTGCAAATTCGCAGTTATTGAATTTAAGCCAGTTTATAATTTCGTTATCTTGTTGATTCTCAGAACAGGGATACAGGAATTTCTCATTTTCCTTGTGTTTGTTGATAACATCAAACATGCTTTTGTTTGTTCCGTCTGCCCCATAAAAAACTTTTCTTTTTCTGTACAGAATAAACTTTTGTAGGTACAATGCCACTGCTTCCGTCATGCAAAAGTATTTAGTATCCTGTGACACGTTTACTTTGAGTTCTTCACAGGTACGAAAGAAGTGATCGATTGCATTGCGACTCGTAAATATAACGCCCGTAAAATGTGTGATGTCAACTTTTTGTTTGCGGAAATCTTTGGCTGGAATACCTTCTAAACGAATAAAGGGGTGAAACTCTAATTCAACATCATACCTCTTCGCCAATTCGAAATATGGCGATTTCTGGGTATCCGGTTTGGATTGAGTGATGAGAATCTTCTTTACAGTTTTTACAGTTGTCGCTGCATTTGACCCGTTTTTTAGCATGTGTTAAAGGCTATCGTTAGGCAAAGTTAAGAACTTCTTTCCAAATAAGTCAATAACACCTTGTAAATCAACAACAGAGGTATTATTTCGAAAGCGCAAAGGTACAAAATAAAGTGGAATTGGCTGACTTTTATTTCTTTGCGGACTGGGGCATAAGAGATTATGTATCGGTAAGCAAAGAAGATTGCTACCACGGAAAATGACAATGTCACTAGAATCGTTATCACCTGGGGAGCAGAAAAAGCCAGCAAAATGAGGAAGGGTACCAGCAGAATTCCCAGCAACTTATTTACTAAAAAAACCACGAAGACATAAGTATCCGTAGCTTCAGAAATATTAAAAATCCAACCCATTATCTTTAATATGATAAATTTTGCGAGGTACACCATTCCCAACGCAATAATGCTATTCAGGATAAGGTACCAGAAACTATCGGTGCCTCGAAAGTTGTAAAACCTGAGAAGAAAACTGATATAAATGCCTCCGGAGATAATAAAGAATAAATTGAGCAACAAAGACGGTAGTGGAGCCTGAAGGAGTTGTTCCCTAATCTGTTTTTGTTTTAGAGATACCCGGAAAAACACCGAGAATAAATTATTCATATATTTCCCGAAAAGCAAACGAATCAAAGCAAAATACAAAACAACGCCCGTTAACAGGTAAAACAAACCTTCCTTACCCTGGTGAACACGCTCAACATTTATTTCATACCTCGGTACACCCAAAAAATTAAAATACGGATGGTTGCGCAACAATGAATGTATTAAGTTCCAGTTTGCCCGTTTTTTTTGTTGCGTAACCTGCGTAGTCGTAATAGCAGGTTTTGCAGTGCTACTGTCAACTGCAGCAGTCCTTAT
>JBBPYM010000347.1:0-28022 GCA_038199905.1 Chitinophagales bacterium
ATGCTTTATGAAGCCGCCCGCAGAAGAAATCCTGACTGGTGCCTCTGGCTTGATGTAGATGAAATCTTTGAAGCAGAGCTGACCCGCGCTGATTTTGACCGCCTGATGAATCGAAATTTTGTAAACAAGTATGCATTCCGTCGTTTTCATTTCATTGACCGGCAGCATTTTGCAGGCTCCTGGTTCAGGCTCAACTATAGCTCGGGTCACGACCGCGTGATGTGGCGGGAACAACCTTCGGGATATTTTGAAGACAAAATACTTGACTCACCCAATGTTAAAGGCATAACGGGCTTAAGAGTCAATACCAATTTCAGGCTTAAGCATCTTGGATATATCAGCAAGGAACTGGTAGACAAAAAAGCAGATATCTACCGGGCCATTCCGGGGGAACGGGAAGTTATATTGCAGCAAATGTATCTTCAAAATGAAAAAAGGATCAGGTGGTCCGATAAAAGGAATAGTCCACATGTAGTTTTGCTGAATGGACTGTTAAATTCAATCCAGCTTGTTACCTTATTCCCGCGGGGCTTCAGGAAAGCAAAGAAAATGATCCTGGCACGTTTGCAGAAAACAGAAGCACCTCAGACATCGTTGAATAAAGGATAACTTTTCAACAGGTACCGGCAGCAGACCTGTTCTGATAAACAAATTGCGCCCGCTTAACCTCTGACACGTTTTGAAGAATTTAATTATACCCATATCAAATTACCGGTTCCAGTTAAAGGAATTTCTTTTTCTATTCTTCGCTTACCTGTTGATGGAAAATATCTTTTCGTGGCTGTGCCTTCCGGTTTCCATCATACTTCTTGCCTATGAGAAGTTGCTTAGTATTGTTATCTACGGATTTATGTTATATAAGTTCGCGGAGCTTACAACGAGTGAAAAGATCTACATGGGACTGTTTACATTGATTTTGATAAGGATGGTTTTCGAATCAATGATTGTATTCAATACTCCCTTTAAGCAGTTTACCTTGTTTACGGTACTGTTTCCCGTTATCTATACCATTTTCATCAAATACATGCTTCGCCTGTACGACTTGAACATACTCGAATTCATGGCCAAGTTTTACATCTTTGCATACATACTTATTATGGTGATTTATGGCAGGGGATTTTCTTTCAGCCTGGAAGGCGTTGATATGGATGATTATGGCCCATTTTCGGGGGATAGCAGGATCGTTCATGCCCGGTCAATCTTTACAATGATCATTCCTTTGCTGTATTATTTGCACCGGTATATTAAAAGTAAAAGGCTCGTATTTTTGATTCCCTTCTTTTTCTGTTTCGGTGTAATTCTTTTGCACCAGCACCGTTCTGTATGGAGCAGCGCATTGGTTGCTATGTTCTTCTACTTTGTTTCAAGTTTGATCACCAGGAAAATTTCGATTCCAAGGTTTACTTCTTTCAGTTTGGGGGCAATCATTTTAACGGCTATCGCGGTTTTTGTCTTATCCAACTTTGTTCCAGGATTTATAGATTTTATGGCAGATCGTTTTAGCGAAATCCTTGATCCTGCAAGAGAAGATGGTACCGGCAGTTTCAGACGGCTTCAAAGGATGACCTATTACCCTATGTTCCTCGAGCGGCCGGTTTTTGGCTGGACCTTCGAAGGGTTTAATTTGCCGAACCCGTTGGTAGATTGGTGGCCTGAAGGAAGTGGCCAGCATTTTCACGAAGGCTACATGGAAATGCTTTACTATCATGGTGTTGTTGGCCTGCTACTTAAATATTCGTTTTTGCTTTATATGGTTGTAAAGGCATTTAGCAGAAAGTTATCAGACGAGTCAATAATACTGGTCGCCTTTTCAATCTCCGGTATTATATTTTCTTTCAGTTACGTACTGCCACTGGTTTTTTGGGGACATGTAGGTATGTGCTTGTACTACCTGGAAAAAGATAGCATACGCGAAATGGCAAAAAAAATAAAATTGCGTGAGAGTCTACGTTCGGAGAACATGGCACTATAACCTTATGCTTAATATTGAACGATTGTATTGTAATAAGTTTTTAAAAATCACAGAATAACTATTTAAGATGAATCATATATGTACCTGGCTTTGCGCCGATGAAAAAGGAGAAGAAAGTATTTTCCCACAAACCGGGCAGAAGTCTTCCACCCAAAGCCACCAGAATATTTACTGGAGATGTCTTACTGTATTTTATATAACCAGTCGCAGGTTTAATAAACAGGAGAAGCATTTATTGTTCACCAACGTAAAAAATCTTCCCATCGTTGATGGGAGAAATATCAGTGATATATTGAGGGACCTGGATGTGGAAGTAATCTTCACCGATTTCAAATATAAAACTCCCAAAGGTTACTGGGGTGCATTCCAGAACCAGTTTTATGAATTCTCGATTTTGGAGCATATAACGCTTAACAATAACAACCCGGATGATCAGTATATGATCCTTGATTCTGATTGCATCTTTATGAGACCGGCGAAGCAGCTATTTGATGAAGCGGCTGCCAATGGTGGATTTCTATCGTTTGAAGATGAGTGTACTACAGAACTGGTTATTAACGGCCTGAGCAGAAAGAATATGAAAACGGTTTATGAAGAGTTGTTAGGGCGCCAGATCAATGAAATCCCTGGTTATCATTTAGGGGAGTTTTATTTAAGCAGTGTGAAAAATACCAAGGCGATCTTTTCCGATTTCAAAGAGTTATGGAAAATAATGTTGGAAAGGCACAGTGCAGGATTACCGAAATTTAACGAAGAAGCCCATACTTTAAGCTATTTGTACTATAAGAATGACCTGAAAGCGACCGCCAATAAAACACTTATGAAGCGAATATGGACAAACCCGCTTTTTTACAGGAACGTGGCCACTTCTGATACGCAACTAGCGATCTGGCACCTGCCGGCAGAAAAAACATTTGGAATTGCCCGTTTATATGAGTATTTCATGAATGCATCTCGTAATTATGGTTTCGATATCAGTGATGAAGATTATGCGGAGTATGTTCAAAAGGCGCTGGGCATCCCGTCATTACCCGTAACGATGAAGTTGAAATATTATACAGTAAGTTATTACCGGGCATTGATGAAACGGGTTCGTAAATTAAAGTTCACCCCTAAGCCTGCCTTGGCTCACTAATCAACATGTTATTATGAAAATTGCAGTTTTACTTGCTACATTCAACAGGAGGGAGAAGACATTAACCTGTTTGGATAGTCTCTTCAACCAGGATAATCTTTCGGACACCCAGCTTGACGTTTTTTTAACGGACGATGCATCCTCAGATAATACGGCAGCGGCAGTAAAAAGTAAATTTCCACAGGTTAAGATCTTCGCTGGCACCGGCTCTCTTTTCTGGGCCGGTGGTATGCGTAATTCCTGGACCAATGCCTTGACTGCCAAACCGGATTATTTCCTGCTACTTAATGACGACACTGTGCTTACAAAAACTGCGGTAGCAGATTTGTTAAAGTACAGTACTATAGACGCTAACAGGAACGCAGGCCCAGCCATCTGCATCGGTAGTACGGTAGACTGGCACACAGGTGAGATCTCTTACGGCGGAAAAAAATTACGTTCTAAAAATAATATCAAAAGCGATACTGTTTATAGTAAAACCCAATACGTTGAATGCGACCTTGGCAATGCAAATATTATGCTTGTTCCAAAACAGGTGGTCGAAAAAATAGGTATACTTTCTGATGCATTCACGCATGTGCTGGCAGATTATGATTACACATTACGGGCAAAAAAAGCAGGATTCAAGGTTGTTGTAACTCCGGGAATACTGGGCAACTGCCTGGATGATCACGGCAATAACTGGAAGTCAGGTAATGTTACGTTGAAAGACAGAATCAAGTATCTGAAAAGTCCGAAGGGACTGGCTTACAGTGAATATCTTGGATTTATAAGGGAACATTTTCCTCTGCATTTACCAGCTGCATTTTTTAAGTTGTGGATGAAGACACTGTTTCCATTTGTATGGGACACGATGAAGAAATAACAAGCTTTTTAAATTATATCTCATAAACCTCCAAAAGTGAATAAAAGAACAATCATAGCGATATTTTGCTATAAACGTGCGTCAAAACTTAAAACCAGTATCGAAGCATTATTGAAGAATCCTGAATGTTCCTCGATGGATATCATCTTCTTTAGTGATGGTTTTAAAGGTGAAAATGACCAAGATGGTGTACTGGAGGTAAGAGATTATATAAATAACCTAACTGGTTTCAGGAATGTTTACAAGCATTTCCGGCCATCTAATTTAACAACAGGGCCTAATTTCCGACAGGGCTTAACATATCTTACTGAAAACTACGATCAGTTCATCGTTGTTGAAGATGACCTCGTAGTAACTCCAAATTATATAAGTTATTTGCTGGCAGGTTTGGATTTCTACCGGAACCAGTCATCTGTTTTTTGTATAACCGGGTTTTGCTTCCCATTAAATATCCATAATTATAAGTATGACACTATCATCCATAAGCGCTTTTGCTCTTACGGATGGGCATGCTGGTCAGAAAGGATGAAGAAAATAATTTGGGACCATGAAGAACTGGCAAAACTTATTGAAACCTCACCAGATTTCAAAAAACGACTGAACGCCGAGGGGCATGATCTTTTTAGAATGTTGAATAAAGAAATAAAAGGCGTTATTTCTACATGGGATATTCAGATGCAGGTTCATGTAGCAGAAAACAGGCTAAGAGTCGTTTATCCCATCATTTCCAAAGTGACCAATATAGGGGTTGATACCGAATCAACCAATACGTTTGGCATCGATTATCTAAAAACACCTTTAGATGATGGTTCTAAAAGAACATTTAATTTCTGTGATGAAAATATAATCGTGGCTGACCTTCAAAAACAGCTTAAAAAGCCATATGGCTTGCAGGCACTGGTTACCAGGAAGATAATCAACACGGTAATTAAAATAACGTCACAGGTTAAAAAAGTTGGTTAAACAAGGCACCTGAGAAACCATAAATACCTGGCATTTATTCCTACTAATATCCTGGCCTTAAATATTTCCAAAAAGTATCCAAGCATCCTTTGTTTACGTATATGCATGTTCAGGGAACTCTTTTAAGTTTTCCTTGCCCCTCTGCCGTATAACCGCTGTGTTCATTATCAATTTACACGAACGAATTCATTTATTGTTCAACAAGGAGCGTGAACTCCTATTCAAACACAAGAATAATAATGGAAAAAGTATACTTGCTTGGCATGTCACTAAACACAGGATCTTACAACGAGTTTGTAAGTAATATCATTGAGCACGCGGACAGGAAAAGAAGCGAATATACATGTGTGGCCAATGTGCATATGCTTATAGAAGCTTACAACGATTATAGCTTTGCGAAGGTTGTGAATAATGCCAATATTATAACGCCGGATGGAAAGCCCCTTAGTTGGGCCCTGCATTTTTTATACGGGATCAGGCAGGAGCGTGCGTCGGGCATGGACCTGTTGCCTGACTTATTGCAAAACGCAGCCGCCTATAAATTACCGGTTTATTTTTACGGAGGGTCACAACAACTACTGGATAAAACACTGGTTTACCTGGAGGAAAATTATCCAGGTCTTGTTGTGGCTGGATCAAAGAGCCCGCCATTTTCAAAGGATGCACCGGTAGACGACAATGAAATCGTGGAAGAAATCAATAAATCGGGAGCACAGCTGGTTTTCGTGGTATTAGGTTGCCCCAAGCAGGAGAAATGGATGGCTTCGATGAAGGGAAGGATCAATGCCATGATGGTTGGCATCGGTGGAGCATTGCCCGTATTGATAGGTACTCAAAGACGTGCGCCGGGATGGATGCAAAATGCCGGTCTGGAATGGATGTTTCGTTTTTTACAGGAGCCGGTACGTTTATTCAGACGTTATTCATTTACCAATTCATTGTTTTTATATCTGCTGTTAAAGGAATATGTATGGCTTAAATTCTTTAAGGGACCTGCGAACGGCTGATTTATTTTAACTTGCCGGTTGCACCGAACATTTGCCCCTGCACCACTGAATTACTTATTTTTCCTCCTTACTAAATACGCAGCGAACCCTCTGCGTCACTCTGCGCTTCCTCTCTGCGCTCTGCAGTAAAAAAAGTGTCACTTCACGGTTATCACTAGAAAGAAATTGGATCATAATGGTTAAGATTTATCATGCTTGGTGTGCAAAATATTAAGACTTGATTTAATATGTCTACGAGGAAGAAGTCCTCGTATTCAGATTATATTTCAATCAAGAAACGAAAATTTGATTTGTGTGTGATTATTTACAGCTGGTCCGTTTCATGATTTTTGGTCCCGTTTTGCCCTTCCCGTTTGTCAGCAATCTGCACGTTATCCAACGCGAAATTACAGCCGGCCTCTTCGTTGTTATGATCATCGATTGTAACAGGAGAGAGGTTTTCTCACTAGTGAAATGCGCGGAGATCGTGTGAATAGGAATGAAAATTAAGTTTATCTTAGTTTCACAATTACCTATTATGAAGTCAGCTCTTATCACTGGTTCTGGTGGCAACTTGGGCCAGGCTACGGTATCAAAATTTATTAAAGAGGGATATAATGTCGTGGGCACATCAACCCATAAAAATCAACCTATAACGGGGTGTAAATCTGATAATTTTGAAGAGATTGCAGTGAACCTGGCTGATGAAGATCAAGCTAAGGGTTTTGTAGAACAGAGTATCTTAAAGTATGGTTCGATAGAAGTGGCCATCCTTACAGCCGGCGGATTTGCAAAAGGAAATATTGAGGAAACCGCGGCTTCAGACATAATGAAACAATACAAGCTAAACTTTGAAACGGCTTACAATGTAGCTCAGCCGCTTTTTACAAAAATGTTGGAACGCGGTTATGGCAGGATATTCTTTATTGGTTCACGCCCTGGTCTGGATGCAGAAAGCAGCAAGGGTATGATTGCATACGGTTTATCGAAATCTTTGATTTTCCGGCTGGCTGAACTAATGAATGAGGAAGCCAAAGGTAAGGATGTAATAACGAGTGTGGTGGTACCTTCAATAATAGATACCCCTGAAAACAGGAAATCCATGCCGGAGGCAGATTTCAAAGGTTGGGTTAAGCCGGAGTCGATAGCAGAAGTGATTTATTATTATTGCACAGACGGCGCCGCAATTTTAAAGGAACCCGTTATTAAAGTGTATAACAATTCATAACAGGCTTACTAGCATGACAGATCATCAAAAGATTGAATTAAAAAAAATACTTAAGGAAGCATGTCATACAATTATTGAGCAAAGGATCAGCGCTGCAAGATCAGCCATACACGAAGCACAACAAGCCGCCAATGCGGAGGAGAAAAGCTCTGCGGGTGACAAATATGAAACTTCGAGAGCGATGGGGCATTTGCAAAAAGATATGCACGCCACTCAATTATCTGCGCACCTCATAGAACTGGCATCACTGCATGCAGTAAACGTAAATATTCTTTATACAACACCCTCAAAAGGCGCGCTGGTACAATGCAGCAAAAGTTCGTTTTTTATTGCCTGTGGATTGGGTAAACAATCGGTAGATGGCAACAATATAATATTTCTTTCACCACATGCCCCGCTGGCAAAGTCGCTGTTCTTAAAAACTAAAGACGACACTTTTATTTTTAATGGACTTGAGGATACGATTGTTGATGTTTATTAATACTGCTATGAAAAAGGCAGGCGTCAATTTCAATGTTTTGGCAGCAACAGTTTGGCGATTAAACCCGTCCAGCCGGTTTGATGGGCTGCTCCCAGTCCCTCTCCTGTATCGCCGTTGAAGTATTCATAAAACAGCAGATGGTCCTTAAAGTTAACATCCTGCATTTTGCTTTTGGAGCCGAGGTAAGTGCGGTGGCCGTTTTCATCAAGCCGGAATAAACGGGAAAATCGCATCGTAAGCTCTTCCGATACCTCCTTAAGCGTCATAAAAACACCACTACCTGTAGGGCATTCTACTTTGAAGTCGTCGCCATAATAATAATGAAATCTTTGCAGGCTTTCGATAAGCAGGAAATTTGCAGGTGCCCATATCGGTCCACGCCAGTTGCTATTACCGCCAAACATGCTATCAACTGATTCTGCTGGTGTATACTGAACGCTCAGGCGGTCCGTGCCCATCCAGAAATCGTAGGGATGCTTTTCATGATATTTTGATAGTGAACGGATGCCGAACTCACTTAGGAATTCTTTTTCATCCAGCATCCGGCAAAGAATTTTCTTCATCCTGTGTCCACGTAATAAACTCAGCAGGTGTTTTTCGCCCGGACTTTTTTCTTCCCACCGCGACACCATGCTTGCAAGATCGGGCCGGTACTCAAGAAACCATCTAAGTCTTTTCGTAAACTCAGGCAAGGCCTGCAGTATTTCATGATCTATTACTTCCACAGCAAACAAGGGGCTTAGTCCTACCAGGCTTCTAACTTTCAATTTCGTACCATCCTCATGCGGATGTTTTAGTACGTCGTAAAAAAATTGGTCTTCTTCATCCCACAAGCCGATGCCCTTTTTGCCTATGTCAGCCATAGCTCCGGCGATAAGTAAAAAGTGCTCGAAGAATTTGCTTGCCATGTCCTGGTAGACAGGGTTAAATTTGGAAAGCTCCAGGGCAATTCTCATCAGGTTAAGCGAATACATGGCCATCCAACTGGTGCCATCGGCTTGCTCAAGATGACCACCTTTCGGCAGCGCTGCGTTTCTATCAAAAACACCAATGTTATCGAGGCCAAGAAATCCACCCTGGAAGATGTTATTTCCATTATCATCTTTGCGGTTAACCCACCACGTGAAATTGATAATGAGCTTATGAAAAACTGATTCCAGGAACTGGATATCTCCTTTACCATTATTATGCTTCTGGTCAATTTTGTATACCCTCCAGCTCGCCCATGCATGCACAGGCGGATTAGCATCGCTAAATGACCATTCATAGGCAGGCAAATGACCATTAGGGTGCATGTACCATTCTTTCGTTAGCAACTCAAGTTGTTTTTTTGCAAATCCCGGATCTATCATGGCGAATGGCAGACAATGAAAAGCCAGGTCCCAGGCAGCGAACCATGGGTATTCCCACTTGTCTGGCATCGATATAATGTCATAATTGTTCAGGTGAGTCCAATTGCTGTTCCTTCCATGTTTCCTGCGTTGTTCCGAGAGCGCTGGCTGAGACGGGTCGCCTTTTAACCACTCGTAGACATCATAATAATAAAACTGCTTGTTCCATAACATTCCTCCCCATGCCTGGCGTTGGATGGATTTTTCGTCGGCTGACGATATCTCTTTTTGGAGCTCCCCATAAAATTCATCTGCTTCCCTGGTCCGCTTTTGAAAAATGTCATCAAAGTCTCCAAAGGGGTTTGCCAATGTATTTCCTCCCAGCCTTAATTTAATTGTCTGGGAACTACCGGCTTTAATAACCAGGTCGTAATTTGCGGCGGCTTTTGTGCCCGTCTGTTCGGGATTTATTGCATGCTTATTTCCGCTGGTGAGGTATTCGTTAATGCCATCTTTGCAATATGCGCCGGCATTAACTGTTGAATATAACTTTTGATCGTTCGACTCATTATCACAAAATAAAATTTCAGTTTTTTTCTGCAGGTGCAACATCAATGGGCCAAGTGTTTTGTGGTCGATGCTAATGCCGCCATCTTCTGAAACGCGGAGGTCCGGTTTGTAGGCATCATAACCCCAGGCCCAGGTGTTTCTGAACCAAATAGTGGGCATTATATTGATGGCAGCATCTTCAGTTGCCCGGTTGTGTACCGTTACTTTAACAAGGATGTCTTCTGCGTCGGCCTTTGCATATTCAACAAAAATGTCAAAGTATTTGTCATCATTAAAGGTGCCTGTATCTATCAATTCGAACTCGGCTTCTAATCTGCTTCTTTTTTTATTTTCTTCTACCAGCCATGCATAGGGGAACTGCTGCTGGGGATACTTGTACAGCATCTTCATATAAGAATGAGTAGGGGTTGAATCAAGATAATAATACAACTCTTTCACATCCTCGCCATGATTTCCTTCAGGATTGTTAAGACCAAAATATCTCTCTTTAATAATAGGATCTTTCTTGTTCCATACCGCAAGGGCAAGACATAACAATTGTTGTTTGTCACATATGCCGGCGATGCCTTCTTCACCCCAGCGGTAAGTTTTACTCCGTGCCATATCGTGTGTTACATAGTCCCAGGGTTGACCGTTTTCACTGTAGTCTTCCCTTACGGTTCCCCATTGACGGTCTGTTACATATGGCCCCCATTGTTTCCACTTTATCTTGCCTGCCTTATTTTCACGTAACCTTTCCTGCTCTTGCATTTAAGTGATTTTAACTTTTTTTTGAAGCTCTAACAATTAGGCACAAAGCCGGGATATAGCGTCATACCACCATCTACAAAAATTGAAGTTCCGTTTACAAGGTCACTACCGTCGCTCGCAAGGCGTACCGCAGCACTACCAATCTCTTCCGGCTGCCCGATCTGCTGGTAGGGAATAAGCTTTAGTAATTTACCGAGTGCTTCTGTTGTTTCCATGCTTCTTTGTTGATGGGTGTTTGAACGGCGCCCGGGCAGATAATGTTGATGCGTACTTTCTGCCACGCAAATTTCTGGTGGAGTGTTTTCATCAGCATCATTACTCCGCGTTTAGAAGCCGCGTAGTTAGCGTGGCCGGCCCAGGGGATAACTTCATGTGCACCGCTCATATAGACAGTTTTACCAGCAGCTAGCCAAAGATAGGCAAACGCCTAAACCTATTCCGCTGCTGCCCGTTACTATTGTCACCTGGCCAGTCAATTGTTGTTCCATTTAATTATTTGATTGATATTTATAGTAATCCTGCTGTTAATTTCATGCCATCGAAGCGTGTTTATGGCAATTCTTCTATTAAGAGGGTGGTATCATCTTTTATTTCACCTTTAGAATCTTTGGTTTGCGTGGCCTTTCTGAAATTATCAAGCGTTCTTTTTGAAAAGCCGTTGTAAAGTAATCTGCCTGCTTTACGAATATTTTTTTCAAATCTTTTTTTACCAACAGTTAATTTCAGATCAGACAAAGCTTCTTCTAGCTTTTGCTCTAATAGTAAACGGTTCAATTTTTTGTCTGAGAGTTTCATTCCCCTTTTAATTTTATTATCCATAATAACTTTATTGGTTTGATTAAAAGTAGCAAAAAGCTGATAAGCATGGTATTAAGTTTGAAAAAACATAATATATGTAGAAGTTGGCCAGCTTTTAAGAGAGGTTTTCATAACCAGATGATAAAAAAAGAATTGAACAATTAAAATCTCTTTTGTGGTTACAGTTGCAACTTGGATATTTGCAAAAATTCTTTACAGGACACAGTGAAATTTTTGCATAGTTACAAAGAAATAGTAATCAGTATGCATAAACGGCCAGCTGGTTGTCGTTGAAACGAAGATTGTCTTTTTGGTACAAAGTTTTTTAGCTGATTGCGTCTAATCATTAAGTCACCTGATTACGCTTAACCTTTTCCACAAACGGGGCCCTGTCATGCGAGAAATTATTTAATAATAATTCATGTTTAAAATGCCTTAAATGCGCCAATTATTACAAGTCTTATTTTTTGCCGTTACTTTTTTCAGTAGTCATTTTTGTATTTCACAGGAAGTATATTATTTTAAAACGGGTTTGGGCGCGAGTGCACCCACCCGTTACGGTAGAGAAGCGCTGTATACTGACCAGCTTGCTTACCAGATGTACACAAATACACTGAAGAAACCAGTTGAAGGCGAGGTTTTTGGAGTTAATGAACGTGGACAGAATATCACCTGGCAGCCGATTAAAGCTGATAGCCTAAACCGTTTCCGACCCACAAGGGGTGCCGCAGGCTTCGGCGAATTTGGTGGCAGAGGAGGGGCAGGTTACCTCTATCTAACGTACACTTCGCCTGCGGCAAAAGTTGCACTGTTAAATATTAAAGGCAACAGCGGTGTGTATTTCAACGGCGAACTTCATATGGGTGATGCTTATAGTTCAGGCTGGATGTATATACCGGTACAACTAAAAAAAGGCCTGAATGAATTATATGTCCGGGGCCAGTTTGTAACTGCAAGCCTCTCTTTCCCGCCAAAGCCTGTTGTACTGAACACCGAAGACCCCACCATGCCGGCCATTGTATTAAACAGTCAACATTACAATTTAACAGGAGCCGTCGTGGTTTTTAATACTTCCGGTTCTATCATTAAAAATGCACAGCTTAAAAGCACTTTAAGCGGCAAAGAAAATATCACACCATTGCCTGAGATCCCTGCTTATTCCACACGAAAGATTAGTTTCAACTTTAACGGCGACGCAGTTAAAGCAAAGGGGAAATTTCCTTGCGAGCTGATGCTCCTTGATAATAAATCAAAAGTTCTTGATGCAACATCTATCCTGGTGGAAGCCGTAGATTCAGGTGATAAATACAGCGTTACTTTCACCAGTAACATAGACGGTAGCCTCCAATACTACGCTGTTACGCCACAATTACCTTCACCAAAGCCAGGATCAGCATTGTTTCTATCAGTGCATGGAGCCGGCGTGGAGGCCATTGGACAGGCAAAAGCATACCAGTCAAAAGACTGGGGTACGCTGGTAGCCGCTACCAACCGTCGCCCCCGCGGTTTTAACTGGGAAGATTGGGGAAGACTGGATGCATTGGAAGTACTGGAGCTGGCAAAAAACACTTTTAAGCCAGACCCACAACGTATTTATCTTACGGGCCATTCCATGGGTGGTCATGGTACCTGGTTCCTTGGTGCTACTTATCCCGATAAATGGGCAGCTATCGGCCCCTGCTCCGGCTATCCAACTTTAAAAGGTTATGGCTCTGCCGACGGACTTATACCGGACAGCGGCAGTAACGCCACAGAACAGATCCTTCTCCGTTCAAGCAATCAAAGTGACGTTATTCAGCTTGCCAAAAATTATAAACCTCTTGGTGTATACGTACTACATGGGGACGTAGACAGAACGGTTTCGGTTAATTATGCCAGGCAAATGAGGAAGGTGTTGGGGGAGTTTCATACAGACATGAGTTATTACGAATACCCTAATGGTGAACATTGGTTCGGGGATCAAAGCGTTGACTGGAAACCGTTATTTGAGTTTTTCAAATGGCATAAGCGCGACCTGGACAGCAATATCAATGTGATTGATTTTACCACTGCCAGTCCGGGTATTTCATCCAGCTACCGGTGGGCCGCAGTGCAGCAACAGCTGCATCCACTTGAGTATAGCCGCATCAGGCTCAATCGCAATAAGGGATTAAAAACAATCAACGGTGTTACGGAAAACGTGAAATTGCTCAAACTAAAACTGGATGACTTCGGCAGCAATGCCAGGTTAAATATAACTCTGGACAGCCTGTCTGCTGTTCAATACACTACAAAAGGTCTTAGTGACAGCGTTTTCCTCCAAAAGGAAAACGGAAAATGGTCAATAACACCTGAACCCGATATGAACCAAAAAGGGCCAAAGCGTTATGGCACTTTCAAAGATGCTTTTAACAACAAGATGATCTTTGTTTACAGTACCAAGGGAACCAAAGAAGAAAATGATTGGAGTTTGGCCAAAGCAAGGTATGATGCCGAAACCTGGTATTACCGGGGCAACGGAGCCGTAGATATTGTTGCCGACAAAGACTTTATTATGGACAGGTACCGCGGCAGGGGAGTGATACTTTTTGGTAATGCTACCACCAACGCAGCATGGAAAACTTTATTATACGATTGCCCGATACAGATGGAACGTGGCGTTATAAAAGCTGGTAACAAGGAATGGAAAGGTGATGATATGGGAGCCTATTTTGTTTGGCCTATTAAGAGTTCGGCTGTTACATCTGTTGCCGTAATCGGCGGTACTGGTTTAAAGGGTATGAACGCAAGTAATGCCAACCAATATTTCGCAGGAGCCAGCGGCTTTCCAGATTTTATGATTTTTAATCTTGACATGCTTAAAACCGGTAGCGCCGGCGTTAAGATGGCAGGGTTCTTCAACAATAACTGGCAACTGGCCGGAGAGGATTTTGTGGAGGGCAAATAAAAATTAAGAATACTTAAGCAGATCCTGATGATGAAAAATAATAGGTATCTTTTACTATTTGCATTTTGCACACTTATATCCGATACCCTCCCTGCCCAGGTGGTGCCGGCACTGAAAAGCTGGTTGGCGTTGGAAGCCGGCAGTCGCCCTTCTATCCTTACCCAGTCGTTTGCTAAAGAGTCTCTTACAAAAAAGCAAAGTAAGAAATCTGCTTTAATGTTGATGAATGATAAGCAGCAGCAACTAAAATTAGTATTGGCTGATGAATGGAAAGCGAAGGCTTTCCGGGAAGGGAGTCATGAACTTAAATTCGAGTACAAGATTTTTGGTGAAAAGCCAAAAAATGGCCGTAGCCTTTTTATATCTATGCACGGCGGTGGCAACGCCGCACCGCGCGTTAACGACCAGCAGTGGAAAAATCAGATTGGTTTATACAAGCCCGCTGAAGGTGTGTATGTTGCTCCCCGTGCGCCAACAAATACCTGGAACCTCTGGCATGAAGAACATATTGATACACTCTTCGATAAGATTATTGAAGCAGCCATAATCTTTGAAGGGGTGAACCCCGACAAAGTGTATATTATGGGTTATTCCGCAGGTGGTGATGGCGTTTACCAGTTGGCACCACGGATGGCAGATCGTTGGGCCGCCGCGGCCATGATGGCTGGCCACCCCAACGAAACTTCCCCCTTGAGCCTTAGGAATCTCCCATTCACAATTCATGTTGGTGCATTGGATGGTGGATTTAACAGGAATGAAATTGCAAAACGTTGGGCCGTAATGTTAGACAGCCTGCACCAGCTCGATCCCGGAGGCTATAACCATTTGGTGAAAGTGCACGAGGGCCGTCCCCACTGGATGAACAGGGAAGATACGGTGGCCGTTCCCTGGATGGCCGCTTTTACTAGAAATACGATACCGGAAAAGATAGTATGGAAGCAGGATGATATGCACCATGAAAGTTTTTACTGGTTAGGTGTTCCGCCGGCGAGTGCAAAAACCGGTGGCGAGGTAGTAGCTTCCTACAAAGGGAATAATATTAACATAGAAAAAAATTATAGCGACACTTTAATTGTTTACCTGGATGACCGAATGGTAAACCTCGATAAGGCTATAATGATAACATACCAGGGAGAACAGGTTTTTAAAGGAAAAGTAAAAAGAAGCCTACCAGTCATTTACCAGACTATCCAGGATCGAAAAGACCCGGGACTTGTGTTCTCTGCCAGGTTATTAATTGTTAATGGGAAAGTGATGAACAAAAGTTAATGAAACCTCGGCCAGAGACAGTGTTAAAAAGTTTAATTCAGTTCAAAGATCTTATACATTATACTCACTAATTAAATGAACGCAATATGAAGAATGTTATCAGGTTTTTTTTGACCGGCGCAATCGTTGTAGGTGTGTTTGCCTTCACCGCCAAACTTGTAAACCAGGCTGCATCAAAGGATGTTGCACCCCCGGCACCGCTGATGCCTGTTCCTACCGAACAACAAATGGCGTGGCATGTAATGGAGCTGAACGCTTTCATACATTTTACTACAAATACTTTCACCGGTCTCGAATGGGGAATGGGCAGTGAAAAAGAAAGTGTTTTTAATCCAACACAGATCGATGCGGAGCAATGGGTTAGGGTATTAAAGCAAGCCGGTTTTAAACAGGTGATCCTCACCTGCAAACATCATGATGGCTTTTGCTTGTGGCCCTCAAAATACACGGAGCATTCAGTAAAAAACAGCCCATATAAAAACGGCAAAGGTGACGTTGTTAAAGAAGTGTCTGATGCCTGTAAAAAACTGGGTGTAAAATTCGGCGTCTACCTGTCACCGTGGGATCGAAACCATGCTGATTATGGCAAGCCTGCATACATTGAATATTACCGTAACCAGCTAAAAGAGCTATTTACAAACTACGGCGCCGTTGGTGAAATGTGGTTTGATGGCGCGAACGGTGGCGACGGTTATTACGGTGGAGCAAACGAAACCCGCAAAATAAATTCTGCCACTTATTACGACTGGCCCAACACGTTATCCCTCGTTCGTTCCATGCAGCCGAAAGTCCTTTTCTTTAGTGATGCCGGTCCTGACCTGCGTTGGGTGGGGAATGAAAGAGGACTTGCGGGTGTTACCAATTGGAACACGATCAATAATGACACCCTCTTCGCAGGCAAACCACGCATTGAAAAATTGCTGAATACCGGCTCTGAAGATGGCAACAAATGGATCCCGGCTGAAGTTGACGTCTCAATACGCCCGGGATGGTTCTATCATGCCAATGAAGACTCCCTTGTGAAATCACCGGAACGCCTTTTTGAAATTTATCTAACGTCTGTTGGCCGTGGTTCCACGCTGCTATTAAATGTTCCCCCTGACCAGCGTGGACTATTTCACGAGAATGATGTTAAGTCATTGCAAGGATTTCGTAGAATACTTGACAATGAATTTAAGTCAAACCTTGCAAAAGGCGCGAAAGCAAAAACAAACGCGTTTCGTGGCAGTGCAGCAGCCTACAATGCGTCAAAAGTGATCGATGGCAAAAGAGACACTTATTGGGCCGCTGATGATAATGTGCTAACTGGTACCATCGATGTCGAATTGTCCAAAAAGCAACTGGTTAAATATATTACGCTGCAGGAATATATCCGGCTCGGGCAACGTGTAAAGTCCTTTACTATCGAAGCATGGGTAAACGGCGCCTGGACTGAAGTTGCTACCGGCACTACGATTGGCTATAAGAGAATACTTAAGATCACTCCTGTTGAAACAGACAAGATCCGTATCAATATCAAAGATGCCAAAGCCTGTCCGACTTTGTCTGCTGTGGATATTTTTTGAGCTACAAGGTCTTTGATTTTACAGGTGCTGCGGCGTATGTTGCCGGTTGCTTTGCCATAAAGATTTAAGTTTAAAGGCCGCTGAGGTTTTGACATCAATTCCCCGGCAGTCATCTGTTTGAAAAGTAATAATTATAAAAGAACCATGATCAGTAATTTCCCTAAACAGAAGTATATAGCCTGGAAATTTTGCAGGAGAATTATGCACACCCTGATATTCCTGCTTTTTCAAAATCTGCTCAACGCGCAGGAGCTTTTCCAGGGCCTTGAACACTTATTCACAACTCCTGAAAACTATATCGCGCGTTTTACAGACAATGCCCCGATTATAGACGGAATAATCAATTCCAAAGAATGGGACAAAGCTGTTTGGAGTAAGGATTTTGTCGACATCGAGGGTGATAAAAATCCGCTCCCCACCTTTCAGACGAGGATGAAAATGCTTTGGAATGATACCTGCCTCTATATTGCCACCGAGATGACAGAACCACATATCTGGGCCACTCTAAAAAACCACGATGATATCATTTATCGTGACAACGATTTTGAAGTTTTCATAGATCCTGGCAATAACACACACCAGTATTACGAGATCGAAGTAAATGCCTTCAATACAATCTTTGATCTCCTCATGCCAAAGCCTTACAATAATGGCGGTAATGCAATGATCAACTGGGATCTTGCTAAACTCCGTTCTGCTGTTAGCATCAAAGGAACACTTAACAAATCCGACGACAAAGACAAGAGCTGGTCAGTAGAAATGGCTATACCTTTTCGATCTGTATCTATTGGCACCGGAGAGGGCATTCCCCGCGAAGGACAAATATGGCGAATTAATTTTTCCCGGGTGGAGTGGGATACAGATATCCAGGACGGCAAATATGTAAAGAGCAAAGACAGTTCTGGCAAAAACAGGCCGGAGCACAACTGGGTTTGGTCACAACAGGGCGTCATCAATATGCACCTGCCAGAACGTTGGGGTTACCTGCAGTTCACCCGTCGTGCTGAAAATGAAAAGGTGAATTTTGAAATGCCTTATGCCGAAAAGCAAAAAAAATACCTGTGGTTGTGTTATTACCGCCAAAGAGCATTTTCCGCTCGTAACAGGAAGTATGCTGCAACGTTCCAGGAACTTGGAATTGATACATCAGGCATCGTTGTGGACGGCAAACCCAACAGCTTGCAATTGGAAGCTACCAGCCGACAGTTTATGGTTACCATAAAAGATGAGAATAACAATATGGTAAGTATAAACGATGAGGGATTAATTCGGTATTCAAGAAACAGGTGATAATAATGAAAAGCACAATAAAGCATTTTGCAGTGTTGGTAATGGGCGTTTTAGTTATTTTTTCTATTTCCATACAGGGTCAAACTGGGCGTATCAACAGAGAATTGGGCGGCGATGGAAACATGGTGATAGAAATGAGACGAACACCTTCCAAAACATAGGGCGTTTTGAAAGCAGATCATCATTATTTGGTTTTAGAGTAAAGGCTATGGATCCAAGGCAGTCTGTGTACAGCACTACCATTTTTTGAATATCACAAATACAGCTGCTATTATCAACATAAATCCAACGAGGTGATTCCACGCAAGCTTTTCGTTCTTAAAGAAAACTGTAGTGAATACCATGAAAATAACAATGGTCAGGGCTTCCTGGATCGTTTTTAGTTGAACAAGGTTGAATGGGCCACCGTCATCTTTAAAACCGATTCGGTTGGCTGGCACCTGGAAAAGATATTCGAAAAAGGCAAGTCCCCAACTGATAAGTATGATTGAAAACAGGCCAAGCGTTTTGCCCCATTCAAAATCTTTAAATCTCAAGTGCCCATACCAGGCGAACGTCATAAATGTATTGGAGATCGTTAACAGAAGGATTGTCTTTAGCCCTTTCATAGCAGAGAGTATTTAAATTGCAAGGTCCACCACTTGTGTTAAAGTCTGCAATCTAATATATCAGGTCGTCCTGCTCAAAATGTTGGCAAAGTTCATTGTAGTTTTAAAAATTTCTTTACTGGAAACTTAATTTCTTATTTACGGTTCAACTGGATAGTAAGCGAAGCGTTTGCCTGTTTGAGTTTATTATTGCTACTTGTCAGCGCATGATTAGAACTTACTTCCGATCTTAATGCCCATTTTAAAAATTCAATCTCATCTTCCATCTTTTTTATGTTTTTGGAAGATTTCGATGCTACATCACCAGTAGGTTTCTCTGGCGAAACTTTAAGCTGATTCTGCAATTTGGAGATCGTAGAAGTTTTCGCCTGGATATCATTTTGCAACGTACGAACTTTTTTCTCCAGGTTTTTTTGTTCGTTTGAACTTACATTACTCCTGACTGGAACTGATTTCACCTGGCTTTCTAGTTTTGCAATGGAAGATGTTTTAACCTGTAGTTCATTTTGCAAATCGCGTATTTTCTTTTCCTGCTTTTTTTGCTCCTCCATTGTGGTGTTACCTTTTGCTGCGAACGATGCCACTTGTGCCTTTAGCTGATCAATCAGGGCTGCCTTAATTTGCAAATCATTTTGCAAATTGGTTAATATACTGTTGTGCATTTTTTGTTGGTCCAGTGAGGAGCTGCCAAATTTAACCGAAGCAGTTTTAAGTTCATTCTGCAACTTGCCCATTATGGCATTTTTTGCTGCCAGTTCAATTTGCAGATCCCGGATTTGTTGTGCTTTTATAACGTCACTGCTACTTTTGTCGCTGCCAATCGGTTCTGCAACCTGTTGTTGCTCCACTACAGGATTTTTAATGGCCAAGGCTTCGTTTTTTGGTTGTGGGGGTAGAGAAGAAATCGGTCCCCAGAAAGAACTAAAGATGACTACACATAAAAAAACCGCAGCGGAGAAAAAACCGATAAATTTTAATCTCGTAAAATCTATTCCATTCATATATAAAAGATTTTATTTTCTAATGCTATTCGCTGATTACTCTTTTTGCGAGAAGGTTAGTATTCTTCTTTATGTTTCCGTTGTTTTGAAGGCTTTTATCGGGGTCAAGCGCTCGCTTGTATAAGCCGCCATATTTCACTACAAAAAATTTCCATCCATAAGGAACGCTCTCATCATTAACGCATTCAATTTCGCCGGTTGATGCTTTTGTTTCAACAAATAAAAAAGCGTTGAACAGCTTGCCCAATTCTAAAGTGAGCGGCGTGCTAATTAGATACGACACATTGTCTTTGACATTGAAACTCCGTGATAAAGTAAGGTTTATGCGTATTGTGTTTAGGTAAGCAATATCAGGATTCTCTACAACGGGATTATAGTCATACCAGACTTTTGCATTGTTTTCAGGAATTAACTGGTAGTTTAACCATGCCTGGTTTACAAGATAGGGCACCAGGAAGGCACAGCTACTCGATAAAGCCATGTGCTGCAGGTTGGTTTTTACCACGAAATAAAACAGAAGCAGTGCTCCATAAATGATCAGGGTTAGCACGAAAGAAAAATATAGTTTGTCCTTTTCCGAGTGATGGATAAAAACGGACCGGTTTTTAAGCAAACTGATATGCCTGATTCCTAAAAGCCCGAAAAAAGCAAGCTGTAAAACTTTAAATGCCCAGATTTTCCATGCTGCATCAAAATTCAAAAATGATAATGAAGCCAGCGGAAGAGCTAAGGCTACAAACATTAGAATATGACCGGTTACTTTCCGCTTGCGGAACAAATTCAGGCTATTATTTTTCAATAAAAGTGGTTGCAGTTGAAATTCTTTCATGGAGTAAGATTTCATATCAATTAATAGCTTCCAGTGCTTAAAGTCCGGATTAAAACAGTGATTTATTCGCCAGTTGTTCTGGTATATATACGAAAGCACTTACTATTGAGATTTGCCGTAATTTTTTCTTTGATGAAATGTTGCTTTAATTACTACTGAATCTCCCGTAACATAGCCGCAATTTTCTGCTTCCAGGCAGCCTGCATTGTTTTGTTACGCATGTTGTCAGTTTCCGTATCGTACTTACGCTGAAGTGTATCATAACGGGCGTACATAGACTTGAATATTGAATCCGCCTGTTGTTTGTAAGTATTTCTATCGAAGCAAATGTTTGATAATGTTTTCTTTAGATCGATGGCAAGTACTTCCTGCAGATCATAGTGTCCCTGTTCATGGCTGAGGAGTGAACTAAGAACTTGCTGGCTTTTTATCCTGGATAGCTTTATCCAGGATCTCTCGCTCACCCTTATTTTCGTGTCTACTTTTAATTTGACTTTGCCAGTCTCGATACAGGGAGTAATGCCTTGATATTCAAGCGAAATGATGGGCTTAGTGTTGGCCAGATAGTCAACAGTTTCGTCGGGTTTTCCCTTAAAATCGCTCGTAGTTAGTATTTTCCTCTGTGGTTTTTCAACAATATTTTGCCCAATCGCCTTATTGGCTAACAGGGTCATCAGCCAAATAACCTGTAAACGAAAGATGTATTTCAAGAGGGCATATGGCATCAGGGATAGCTAGCAAGTTTAGAGAATTTTCGATAACAATTAACCATTCATCCTCCTGGGCCTGATATTTCTTAGTAATTCTGAATATCGTTTGTTGAAGATATCAAGCGCTTCCACGGCATTTGTCGCAAGCATATTCTGCGATTTGCGATTGCCTACCGTTACATTTAATTTTAAAGCACTATTGTCGAAAAAGAGCACTTTGCCCCAATAGACCTGATCTGTAGGAGAGAAAAACGGGCTCTCATATTGCTCAAGGCAAATGAGGCTGCCGTTGTTGATATAAAATGTTTCTGTGTACTCGCTTGAGTCTATCAGGTACCGCACCTGGAAAATAACTATTTTTCCCTGGCTGACAGTATAATACCAGGTTTCTTTAATCGTCCTGTCATTTTTGAATGTTTTATCTACTTTGATGATCCGGTCCAGATAAAACATGCTTTGTGATTTCAGCGACAAACTGTCTGCACGCTCTACTAACAGATCTACATTCGTCCTCCAGTCGTACCGACCCTGTGCTCCGGATCGCCCATAAGCAAGAAGCAGGATAAATAAACAAGCAAATGGTAAACGCGATCCTATCGAAATGGATTGATAAAAAACTGCCGCTGTCGCTCTTTGCTTCATCATGTTATAAAATTAAAATAAAATGACATATTAAAAGCGGGATTGTTTACGTATTTTGGCGGCGCATCCGGTTCTCAATAGAATTAACACTGTTTCGATAACTTATATTGATAGAAGTATCCGAATCAGGGCCTGTTTACCCGGAATTCAATAATAAATGATGTTGCCAAGAATACTGATAGTTTGCCTGTTAATTCATTTTGCATGCATGCCTGCTTGTAAACCTTCCGCAAACAACTATTCAAGCTGGCAGGTTTATCGTGGTGGAAATGAAAGTAACTGTTACTCCTCCCTTGACCAGGTGAACCTTCGCAATGTTCAGCAATTGAAAGTGGCCTGGACGTATCATACAAAAGACAAAGGCACCACGATCCAATGTAACCCCATCGTTATAAAAAATATCATGTATATCACTTCGCCGGCGCTAAAGCTAATTGCTTTGGATGCAGCTACGGGTAAACAGCTCTGGTCATTTGATCCCTTTAACGGCAAGAAGGCCAATGGTGTTAACCGGGGGGTAACCTATTGGGAAGCTGGTAAGTCAAGTCGTATTTTGTTTACCGCCGATTACAAGCTATACGCTGTTGATGCTGTTTCAGGGACGGTTGACAGTCAGTTTGGTGATCATGGCTATGTGGACCTGCGGCTCGGCCTGGATCGTGAGCCAGCTAATATCGCGGTTGATGTTACATCTCCAGGGATCATTTATAAAAACCTGCTTATTGTAGGATCTCATGTGAGCGAGGCAGATGGCGCTGCACCCGGTCATGTTAGGGCCTATGACGTAATCACCGGCAAACAGCAATGGATATTTCATACCATTCCCCAGCCCGGTGAATATGGTTACGAAGGATGGGAAAAAGATAGCTGGAAAAAAATCGGCGGTGCCAATACCTGGTCTGGATTTAGTCTTGATGAAAAAACGGGCCGGGTGTTTTTCGCGACGGGGTCCTGTGCACCGGATTTCTATGGCGCTGACCGTCTGGGCCAAAACCTGTTTGCCAATTCGGTGGTTGCTTTAGATGCGAAAACTGGAAAACGGGCATGGCATTACCAAATTGTGCACCATGATCTTTGGGATTATGATTTGCCGACACCTCCAAACCTGGTGGTTGTATATCATAAAGGCAAAAAGGTCGAAGCCGTGGCACAGGCCACCAAAACGGGCAATATATTTTTGCTCAATCGCCAAACCGGTGAACCACTGTTTGAAGTGCAAGAAAGAACAGTTCCTGCCTCGGAGATTTCAACTGAAAGAAGTTCGCCTACCCAGCCATTTCCGCTTAAGCCTGCGGCATTTGTAAGGCAGCGGTATCGGGAAGAAGATATAACAAATATAAGCCCGGAGGCACATGCCTATGCGACGGAACAGTTTAAAAAGGTTAGGAATGAAGGCATTTTTACGCCTTCTGGAGCTAACGGAACCATGGTTTTTCCGGGTATGCGTGGAGGTGCAGAGTGGAATGGTGCAAGTGTGGATATGAAAACAGGAATACTTTATATCAACGCCAACGAAATACCGAATATCATGAGCCTGAAAAAGGTAGAAGGAAGTGCCGGGGTTAAGAATTTATTCAATGTTGGTAAAGTTGTTTTTCAAATGAACTGTGCCACTTGTCATGGGCTCGATCGGAAAGGTCAACGTCCATTTCCTTCACTGATCGATGTAGTTAAAAAACTTTCATCCGGTGAAGTCGCGGACCGTGTTACTAACGGTAAGGGACAGATGCCAGCTTTTCCCAATCTTTCGAAGCAGCAGGTAGATGCCGTAACTGCATATCTTTTTAATGGAGACAATTCTGTGAATGCAAAACCGGAGAAACCCGTTGACATTGATACCACTGAGCAGAAGCCGCGGTACGCGCATTCAGGATATGGTCAATTTCTGGATGCCGAAGGATACCCTGCAGTAAAGCCGCCCTGGGGTACATTAAATGCGATAGACCTTAATAGCGGCGACCTTTTATGGAAAGTGCCGCTGGGTGAATATGAAGCGCTCTCAAAACGCGGCATTCCTGTAACCGGAACGCAAAACTTTGGCGGTACCATCGTAACAGCAGGGGGATTGATTTTTGTAGGCGCCACCAAAGATGAGAAGTTCCGCGCGATCGATAAAAATAATGGTAAAATAGTTTGGGAAACTACCCTTTCTGCCGGAGGATATGCCACGCCATCAACATACATGGTTAAGGGTAAACAGTACATCGTAATCGCCGCTGGTGGCGGGGGCAAAAACAATACAAAGGTTGGAGATGAGTACGTGGCATTTGCGCTTCCTGATTAGATGTAAGCTATGAGCTGTCAGAAAAGAAATATACCAGAGAGTCCTGATTTTTTCAGAGCAACGCTTCGCGACAAAGGTTTTTGAATTGAACAATTTAGGGAGACATAAAATGAACGCAAAACCCCTAACTTTAAGGCTGCTTAACATTTAAGAACTAACATCAACCATTATCAATGGTCTCTATTAAAAACGATTTGCAGGCTGTTGACCTCACAAATAAACTGGAGCGTTTCTGGGAACTATCAGCAAAAAAGATAAGTCTTATTGAAGATAATTATGATGACCTGAAAGGCTCACCGGTGTTTACCATACAGGGAAAATATACTACCCGCGGCTGGACCGAATGGACACAGGGATTTCAATATGGAAGCGCGATTCTCCAATTTGATATTACCGGCGAAAAAGCCTTCCTGGAGATTGGCAGAAGAAAAACGGTTGAAAGGATGGCACCCCACGTGAGCCATATTGGTGTGCACGATCATGGCTTTAATAATGTGAGCACGTATGGTAATCTGCTCCGGCTCATGAAAGAAGAAAAAACACCTTATAATGAATGGGAGAAATATTTTTATGAGCTCGCTTTAAAAATATCCGGCGCTGTGCAGGCAAGCCGCTGGACTACTATTAAGAGTGGTGGTTTTATACACTCTTTCAACGGCGCGCATTCGCTTTTTGTTGATACCATCCGCTCCTGTCGTTCACTCATTCTTGGTCACTGCCTGGGTCATGCGTTGCAGGGAGAAGGGGATATAAGAACAAGTTTACTGGAGAGGGCACTGCAGCATATGAAAGCTACAGCTGACTATTCCGTGTATTATGGTGAGGGCCGCGATATTTATGATGAATGGGGCCGCACCGCACATGAAAGCGTTTTTAATACGAAAGACGGCAATTTCCGGTGCCCTAATTCACAGCAGGGATACACCGGTTTTACTACCTGGACAAGGGGGCTTGCATGGGCCATGTGTGGTTATGCTGAACAACTGGAGTGGTTGCGTTCAACTGCAGAAGACGACCTGGAACCTTTTGGTGGTTTCGGTGAAATAGAAGCCTATTTATTAAAAGCTGCAAAAGCCACCTGTGATTTTTATATCACTAATACACCCACTGATGGCATCCCTTACTGGGACACTGGTGCTCCAAATCTTTATAAACTTGGTAATTACCTGGATGTTAGTTCCAACCCTTACAATGAATTTGAACCGGTAGACAGTTCTGCCGCTGCTATCGGTGCGCAAGGCCTGCTTCGGCTGGGAAAATACCTGCAAAACAAAGGCGATGACTCAGGGAAGCGCTACTGGCAGGCTGGCCTAACGGTGCTGAACACCCTTTTCGGCGAGCCTTACCTCAGTACCGACCCAAAGCACCAGGGACTTATCCTGCACTCTATTTACCACCGCCCGAACGGTTGGGATCACGTGCCCGCAGGCAGTAAGATCCCGAACGGAGAATCTTCTATGTGGGGCGATTACCACGCCCGAGAAGCTGCGCTCTACCTGCAGCGCATCATCAACAATGATAAATATTATACATTTTATAATTGCATTTAATGAGTGCTAGCCCACTGACCAATTTTTCGAACTTGTGCGTTCATACCATAACCACAAAACCCTGGAAGATAGAAGAAGCCGCGCGACAGTTCTCAAGTCGCGGCGTTAGTGGAATAACAGTATGGCGTGATACACTGCAGGGACTTGACATTCGAAAGACAGGAAGGATGTTACGAGACAACAATCTTGAAATTGTTTCTTTATGCAGGGGCGGCTTTTTCCCACATGCAGACGCCGCAGGCCGAAACCTTGCGATAGAAGATAACATGAAAGCTATCGATGAAGCAGCCGCTTTGGGCGCTCCCCATGTAGTACTGGTTTGTGGTGCCGTTCCTGGTCAGCCATTGACGGAATCACGTAAACAAATCCGTGATGGCATATATGCAGTGCTTGATCACGCAGCGGCCGCAGGTGTAAAGCTTGCCATAGAACCTCTTCATCCTATGTATGCCGATAGCAGGTCTGCTGTTAATACGCTGGGCCAGGCCAATGATATGGCTGAAGAGATCAATTCGCCACTGGTGGGGATCGCTGTTGATGTTTATCACTTATGGTGGGATCCTGAACTTGAACAACAAATCATCCGGTGCGGAAAAAATAGCCACCTCTTTGCTTTCCATATCTGCGACTGGAAAACGCCTACCCTTGATTTTCTCAATGATCGCGGTTTGATGGGAGAAGGCTGTATTGACATTAAAAGAATCAGGGGCTGGGTAGAGGGCACAGGATTTAATGGGTTCAATGAAGTAGAGATCTTTTCAAATAAATACTGGGAGGAAGATCAGGTGGAGTTTCTTGAAAATATAAAAACCGCATATCTTAATCATTCATAAATAATCCCAGCCAACCTTTTTCACTTATCTTGTTTTCATTTTGGTCATATAAATTTATAGTATGAAAGAACACAAAATAGGCATCATTATGAACGGCGTAACCGGCCGTATGGGTACTAACCAACACCTGATGCGATCGATCGTACAAATCATAAAGCAAGGAGGCGTTCCCGTTAGTGCGGACGAAGTGATAATGCCTGACCCAATTTTAGTTGGCAGGGATATTCATAAACTGGAAAAGCTTGCAGCACTTTCAGGCATTACAAAATTTACTACCAACGAGGATGAGGCACTTGCAGATCCTTACAACATTATATACTTTGATGCCCAGACAACAGGTCGCAGGGCTGAAGCCGTCCGGAAAGCAGTTAAGGCGGGCAAACACGTATACTGTGAAAAACCAATTGCAATAGACACTGCAACTGCTATGGAACTTTATACACTATGCAAAGAAGCTGGCTTGAAAAATGGCGTTGTGCAGGATAAATTATGGCTGCCCGGCATAATGAAAATCAAGCGCCTAATCCAGAATGGATTTTTTGGAAAGATATTATCAGTTAGAGGCGAATTTGGTTACTGGGTATTCGAGGGTCACTCCGTGCCTGCTCAACGACCATCCTGGAACTACCGCAAAGAAGATGATGGTGGAATAATTGTAGACATGTTATGCCACTGGCGTTATGTGCTTGACAATGTTTTTGGAAAGGTTAAGGCGGTATCCTGCCTGGGTGCAACACATATACCTGAACGAATTGATGAAAAGGGCAAACCTTATGTATGTACCGCCGATGACGCGGCGTACGCAAGTTTTGAACTGGAAGATGGTATTATCGCGCAATTCAATTCTTCCTGGACGGTCAGGGTAAGGCGCGATGACCTGCTGACCCTTCAGGTGGATGGCACCAAAGGATCTGCGGTTGCTGGTTTGCGTGAGTGTTATACGCAGCACTATGGTAATACTCCAAAACCTGTATGGAACCCCGACGTGGAACAACCCATCAACTTCTTTGACGGCTGGTCAAAAGTGCCTGAACAGGAAATATTTGGTAACGCATTTAAGGTTCAATGGGAGTTGTTTCTTAAACACGTAGTTAAAGATGATCCATTTCCATGGGATCTTCGTGAAGGTGCCAAAGGTGTACAACTTGCCGAGAAGGGTATTGAAAGTTGGGAAAAACGCTGTTGGGTGGATATCCCAGAAGAGGTGTGAAATTAGCTGTCAGCTATCAGCTGTGAAGTGTAACCCGGATAATTATCGAGATAGATTACTTTTTCGTTACGAGTAAATACCACTATTATGGACAAAGGCGCTGCTCATACCTCAAAGCCCATACCCCATACCTCCGAAAGGGTTGCACTAATAACAGGTGGCAGCCGGGGTATAGGTTATGGCATTGCTGTTGCGCTGGCTGAGCAGGGGTTTAATCTTGCAGTTA
>JBBPYM010000348.1:0-8624 GCA_038199905.1 Chitinophagales bacterium
CATCTCGTGTATTAATTTCTACAAACTGAGTACATAGTTACTTAAATTAACAAACTCTTTACATTAATTCTTCAAGGGCATCGTAGATCAGCTCACGTGAAAAAGGTTTGCTAATAAAGAAATCTACGCCTTCGCTAAAAGCTTTTTTCCGCTCTGCTGCGCTGTCATGAGCAGTTATCATAATAATTTTAACCTTCGGGTTATTAACTTTAATATAGTGAATAAAATCCAGGCCAAATCCATCTGGTAGATGGTTGTCAAGAAAAAGCAATTCTGGAGGATCATTTTTAAGTGCAACCTCGGCATCAGCCAATGTATTAACATACGATGTGCGTAATTTTTTTTGCCTAAGGATACCGCTTAACAAATAACAAATATCTAGTTCGTCATCTATTATTAAAACTTTCAAGATATTGGATTTTTCGATAGTTACTGTCTCCACGGTTTCACTGGCGCTTGGTGTCATACCATGGATACTTCAAATTTTTGGCCATAATTAAAACGCTTAACTGTATCAGCTTTATTATTCAGGGTGCTATTTATTTTTGTACCCTATCACGCGCAGCTAACTATCAGATTTAAGCTTCAACTGATGGCTTTTGAAGTTCTAGAAAATATATTAACGGCAATTGGCAGGATTTTTAATATACTTGCTTGATTTTAATCAGTTCATCATTAATGGGCAATGTTAGTAATTTTAAAAATTCCGTATGGTAAGCTGGGCTGGGTTCAAATCCCGATTTATAACAGTATTCTCATTCCTCAAAGAAGTTTTGAGGAATTTTAATGATGACCGGGTTTTAAAATTCAGTGCTTCTTTATCTTACTACACTGTTTTTTCCATCGCTCCCATACTTATAATTATCATCTCTATTGCCGGAATTTTGTTCGGCAGGGAAGCCGTACAAGACGAGCTAGCGGTACAGATCACTGGTATCGTGGGTCAGGAAGCTGCTACACAGATCCAATCGATGATAGGTAATACTCACAAATCGGGAAACAACGTTTTTGCCAGTATAGTCAGTACCATCGTATTAGTAGTTGGTGCCACCAGTATTTTTGGAGAGATACAGGACTCCATTAACAGCATCTGGGGGTTGAAAAGCAAGCCTAAAAAAGGCCTGATAAAGATGGTTATCAATAGGTTGATCTCGTTTTCGCTTATTATTAGTCTTGGTTTTATAGCTATGGTTTCGCTCTTGCTAGATACTGCCATAAAAATTGTCAGTGATTATGTTGGCCGACTACCCGGCATTGGAAAACTCTCTGGTGACGGAATCATATTAATTAATAGCTTAAACCTTATATTAAATTTTTTGGTAATCTCATTCATGTTTTCTGTAATTTTCAAGGTGTTGCCTGACGCGAAAATTAAGTGGAGAGATGTAATTAAAGGAGCTATCGTTACAGCAATTCTTTTTATTATCGGTAAACAGGTGATAGGATTTTATGTGGCCAAAAATAATTTTACCAGTGTTTATGGAGCTGCCGCTTCAATAATTATAATTTTAGTGTGGGTATATTACACGGCGGTTATTTTATATTTTGGTGCGGAGTTTACTAAAGTGTATGCTATTAACCATGGTAGTAAAATTTTGCCAAATGATTATGCAGTGTGGGTGAAAGTAAAAGAAGAGGAACAACCAAGGAAGGCTCTTGATGAAGTAAAAAAGGACGAACAACTGCAACCTGTTGTCAATAAATAGTTTTCACTTACTTTGTGTCACAAAATCAACAAACGATGAAACGGATCTTGATTATAGACGACGATTTGGATATGTGCTCGCTGCTTAGCCGTTTTTTGCAACGCAACGGGTTTGAAACAGAGGCGGTTCATACCGGCAATAAGGGTATTGCTAAAGTTACGGAATCAAAGTTTGACATCATACTTTGCGACTTCAGGCTGGGGGATAAGGATGGAAAAGATGTATTGCAGGAAATCAAAGCCATCCATCCACAAACAATAGTTATTATAATTACCGGTTATTCCGATATAAAAATAGCCGTGGATGTTATTAAACTAGGTGCTTTTGACTATATTACAAAGCCCCTGATTCCTGACGAAGTGCTGAATGTAATTGGAAAGGCTTTGAAGGCGAATACAGGGGTTGACTCAAACTCAAGCGAAAATAATGTTACAACTTCTGGTAACGCTGTAAAGAAAAAGCACAATCCCGCTTCAACCGACAGCGAATTTCTCGTTGGACAGGCACCGGTTACCAGAGACCTTTATAAGCAAATTGAGCTGGTAGCGCCAACAAATTATAGCATCATTCTTTACGGAGAAAGTGGTACCGGTAAAGAGGTTGTTGCTAAAACAATTCACCAGTATAGCAACAGGAGAGACAAGCCTTTTATCGCCATGGACTGCGGTACCTTATCTAAAGAACTTGCAGGTAGCGAACTTTTCGGACATGTAAAAGGAGCTTTTACAGGTGCACTCAATGATAAGGAAGGGCATTTTGAAATGGCCAACGGTGGTACGCTATTCCTTGATGAGGTCACAAATTTGTCTTATGAGATCCAGGCGGCTTTGTTAAGAGTTGTACAGGAACGAAAATTCCGGCGGGTTGGAGGAAGTAAAGAAATGAGTCTCGACATAAGGGTAATTGTGGCTTCAAATGAAAACCTGCAGGATGCCTATCGGAAAGGCAAATTCAGGGAAGATCTGTACCACCGTTTTAATGAATTCTCAATCATCATCCCTCCACTGCGGAACCGAAAGGACGATATACCATTATTTGCCGACTTCTTTTTGCAGAAAGCAATTGGTGAACTTGCAAAGGATATTGAAGGTTTTGAACCAGAAGTTGTAAAGCTTTTTATGGATTATTCCTGGCCAGGGAACCTACGTGAATTTAGAAATGTTATACGCCGGGCAGCATTGCTCACCACCTCGAAATTAATTTCGGCCAAATCGCTACCATGGGAAATTACCAATGCTTCGATTATGGTAGCAACTCCCGAGCTTTCTCACAATCCGGCACCCATAGTGATGAATAAAGAGTCTGATCTTAGGAATGCTGCCTCACTTGCAGAGTATGAAACAATCATGAATGTGCTTAAACAAGTCAATTTTAATAAAACTAAAGCCGCAGAGATATTGAAAATTGATCGCAAAACATTGTATAATAAACTAAAGGGTCACGATTTATAGATTTATGTGGAAAATCCTCTACGTTAACATTATTAAGAGTTGGTTTCGTACGTTAACTATCCGCGATTGGCTACCCGGCACCAGTTTTTATTTTATTTTTTCAACTGCGGTTAATCGGTATAACTTTTGGCTACCTAAAACGAAGATCAAAATTCATTAAACTTAAAAATTATTATATATGGAAAAGCCAGCTGAGATGACAACCTCAAGTAGCATAATGGAAAAACTTCGCCTGAAACGACAGGATAATGAATTTGTAATGACGCCCGAAGGATTTACCGCTGGGAAAGGAAAATGTTACAACCCGGAAGACCTGAAGATCATTAAAACTTTTCGGTTTGAAGGAGATTCAAACCCAGACGATTCTTCTATTATTTATTTAATAGAAGCATCAGACGGATTGATAGGATATAGCATGGATGCTTACGGAGCTTACAGCAATCATGACGATGAAGGTAAATATGACGAGTTCATCAAGCTCGTAACGAAGGAAGACCGGGATGTTCAATCAATTCTTGAATAAAACTTCCAAGAATAAATTATAAAAAGCCATCGAATTTTCGATGGCTTTTTCATGTAAGGCCACCTGAGTTTAAAAGTTTTCCATACCAGATCTCCAACACAAAGCGCTCGCGCCCTCGCAAATAAGAACTTCTTGTGAGCAGAGCATTATTATTGCAACAGGTTTTTTAAACCACCGAACATCATGCAAAAAAATAACCCTCAAAAAAAGATACGTAAGCCACAGAAACAACAACTGCCAGGGTCGGAATTAAAAATGGACCCTCAGCCGGTTTTTGATAACGACGCCATTAAAGGCTCCGGGAAGCTCAAGAATAAAGTTGCTTTTATAACCGGTGGCGATAGTGGAATTGGCAGGGCGGTTGCAGTACTTTTTGCGAAAGAAGGGGCAAACATCGTGATCGTTTATCTCAGTGAAACAAAAGATGCAAAGGTAACAGCAGAAAATGTTGAGAAGTACGGCAAGCAGTGTTTAGCAATAAAGGCCGATCTGACAATTGAAAAGGCTTGCCAAGACGCAGTTAAAAAAGCAGTTAAGGAGTTTGGCAAGATCGACATATTAGTAAACAATGCCGGGATACAATTTGAACAAAAAGAGTTCACAGATATTACTACCGAACAATTGCTAAAAACTTTCCAAACCAATATATTCGCAATGTTCTGGATTACCCGGGCGGCCCTACCTCACATGGCGAAAGGCAGCAACATTATTAATTCAACTTCAGTTACAGCTTACCGTGGTAGTGGTGGACTCATTGATTATTCCAGCACAAAGGGTGCAATATTGTCCTTTACCCGTAGCCTCGCGTCCAACTTAATTGAGAAAGGTATCAGAGTGAACGCCGTTGCACCCGGACCTATCTGGACCCCACTCATTGTAGCAAGTTTTGATACCGAGAAAGTAACTAAACATGGAAGTGATTCTCCTATGAAAAGATCAGGTGAGCCGGTGGAAGTTGCTCCCAGTTATTTATTTCTGGCATGTAATAACGATTCATCCTACATCACGGGTCAGGTTCTTCACCCGAATGGTGGTGAAATTATTAATGGGTAATTATCAACTAAAAATGCAAACAGCAGAAGAAGTAGTGCACTTGTCTAAACGGAAGATTAGCAGCATTATCAAAGATCCTGTAAAAACGGCAGAAGCAGTTAATCTTGTTTATGTAAGTAATAATGAACCTGGAATTCTACGGCGTCGCAAGGGTAAATCATTCGAATATATTCTAGAGAACAAAAAGATAAAGGATCAGGAAACGTTACAAAGAATCAAGCGCCTTGTTATTCCGCCTGCATGGGAGGAGGTTTGGATCTGCAAGCTGGTTAACGGCCATTTGCAAACTACTGGCCTGGACGTAAAAAAAAGAAAGCAGTATCGGTATCACGCTTTATGGAACGTTTTGCGAAACCAAACCAAATTCTACAGGCTATTAGAATTTGGAAAGGCGATGCCTGCTATTCGTTTGCAACTGGAAAAAGATATCAGCCTGCCAGGTTTGCCTTTAGATAAAGTACTTGCAACTGTAGTAAGCCTTATGGAACGCACCAATATCAGGGTAGGAAATTATTTTTATGAAAAATTATATGGTTCATTCGGTCTTACAACTTTTAAGGACAAGCATGTTGCTATAAACGGTGAGAAAATCCGGTTTTCTTTCACAGGAAAAAAAGGTGTTTTTCACGATATAAATATTAAGAGCAGGAAGCTGGCAAACATCGTAAAAAAATGCCGCGATATACCAGGTAAAGAGTTATTCCAATATATAAATGAAAAGGGAGAGAGTCGCTCAATTGACTCAGGTATGGTTAACGACTATATAAAAAAAGTTAGCGGTGGCGACTTCACCGCAAAAGATTTTAGAACCTGGTCTGGTTCCGTACACGCGCTGCTTGCTTTCAAAGAGTTAGGTTTCAGCGAAACACAAACAGAATCTAAAAAGAAAATTGTGGAAGCGCTGGATATGGTTGCAAAACTATTAGGCAATACCAGAACTGTCTGTAAGAAATATTATGTGCATCCAATTATTATTTCATTGTATGAGAATAAAAGCCTGGCTAAATATATTGGACAATTGGATGATATCGAAAAAGATGACAATAAATCAAACCTCACTTCAGAAGAGAAAGTACTAATGAAAATACTAGCCAGTTAGAAACCTGGGGAAGCGCATAGAAACTAAAATTACTTTGCGTCTCTTTGCGCTTCCTCTTCGTGCTTCTTGGCGGTTAACTCTACCTATCGGAAAGGCTTATAAAATGCATGGGTGGCAAGTTGTAGCATAGGTTTATCTCCTGAAGAGTCCCCGTAACAGTATATCTCGTCAAAAGAAGAAAGATTGTACGCCTGTTCTATCCTGCAAACTTTCTCATCACCATAACAATTTTTTCCGTCCAGGGTGCCGCTGATCTTGTTGTTGGCAACAGTTAGTTTTGTGCCCATTAGCAAGAGGTTATTATCCACTGCCCATTTGTTTATCCAGTTTTCAGCAGATGCGGATACGATCACAATGGTGGCGCCGGCTACTTTTAACTTTTCTATTTCCTTAAGAGCCTTCGGTCTTAGTAATGACGGTAGGATCATGTCAGAAAACTTATCACAGGTAGCCTGGAAAGTATTAAAATCTTCACCCTTAAAAAAAAATTGCAAAACTTTTTGCTTGGCAACGTAGTTAGGGATAATCTTAAGTTTGTAAGCAACTAAAAAGGGGCTATATAAGATAAAACCCAGGTAAAAATAACCGGTGCCTTTATAAAATTTGATAAATTCCAGCAGGGTGTCTTTTGTAGTTATGGTGCCGTCAAAATCAAAAAAAGCGATACGCTGGCTCACAGTTTTAATTTTTTAAATATTGGTTCGGGGATTAGTTTAATAATAAGCATTATCCACCTCCAAAACCATCGGACATAAATCACATTCTTGCTATTCTTGAAAGCTAAGAAAACGGCTTCTCCTACTTCAGCCGGTTTCGCTGTCAATAATTTCGGAAGGTTAAGTTCTTCAGTCATTCTTGTATACACAAAGCCAGGCAGTACTGTTATAACGTGGGCTCCTTCCCTGGCAAGCCGGTTTCGAAGGCCTGACAAGTAAGCTGTAAAGCCGGCTTTCGCGCTTCCGTACATGTAATTACTTTGGCGGCCGCGTTCGCCGGCAACAGAACTAATACCCACGATAGTGCCTTTTCCCATGGCTATGTAATGAGCGGCGGCAATATTTAGTATCGATACGGCGCCTGTATAATTTGTTTCAATGATAGATTTTGCCTCTTCCCAATCAGTCATTGCCCTTTCGTTTTCACCCAGGTAGCCGAACACACAAACAGTGATTTCAGGTGCGGGTGACAACTGGTTGAAGAATGTTTTATGGAACGTGAAATCAGTAGCGTTAAAAGTATGTGTTGAGCAGTTCACATTATGACGGATAGCAATATCCGATTGTAATGGTTTTAACTGTTCAATATTCCGGGCGGCTAACTGGATATCATAACCTTCAGCTCCAAATTTTTGTGCTATGGCCATGGCCATTTCTGACGTCGCTCCTAAGATTAGAACTGTAGGCATCAAATTATTTATTGGTTAACAATAGCCGGTCTGATTGTACGGAGTAGATCTTTCCAGCAGGATTATATTTGTCAATGATAGATTTGAATTCAGCTAAACGAGGATAACCTGCTTCCAAAACGGATGGTTTCATGCGTGCATCTTTCGACATGTATAAACGTCCTTCGTATTTCAATACTATCGTATCCAGTTCATCCAAAAATTCAAAAAGACCATCTCGCACGGGGAAATCTAATGCCAGGGTATATCCTTCCATTGGAAAAGAGATCAGGCTTTCCTGTTTGCCAAATACCTTCAAAACTGCCAGAAACGAGCCCAGGCCCTCTGCACTTATCTTTTCAAGAACTTCAATTAAACCTGCCTTTGCATGCAGCGGCAATACAAACTGGTATTGTATGAATCCCTTTTTACCATAACCGCGGTTCCAGTTTGCAATAGCATCCAACGGGTAAAAAAATGGTTCGTACTGAACCACGTTATCTATAACTTTCTTGAAATTTTTGCCATAATATAAAAAGTTAAATGCCTTAACAGTAAAGGAATTTAGTACCCAGGACGGAAGGTTTATCGGGAATGGGATCTGACCTTTTTTTGAAAGTGCTAGCGGTGCTTTCTTCTGTTTTTCATTTAGCTCTTCAAGTTTAGCGTGTTCACCAAGTATAAGGATACTTCTTCCAAAATGTTCACCCTTCTTCAGGCAATCTATCCAGGCAACTGAATAGGTATAATCTTTATATTCATCAAACAGCTGGATAATTTCTTCCAGGTTATCCGCTTTAATTTGTTTCTGTTTAATATAGGACGTTTCTATTTGTTTCAAATCGAACATTACCCTTGTTATAACGCCGGTTAATCCCATGCCTCCACAGGTAGCCTGAAGTAAGTCGGGATGTTTGGAAGCTGAACAGGTGATGGTTTCTCCGCTGCCCAACACTACATCCATTTCAAGAATGTGCTGAGAAAAAGCGCCATCCACATGATGGTTCTTGCCATGAACATCACTGGCAACCGCCCCGCCAATGGTTATGAATTTTGTTCCAGGTGTTACAGGTAAAAACCACCCTTTTGGAACGGTGATTTCAAGCACATGATCAAGCGTAATACCGCTTTCACATTCAAAAATGCCGTTGATGATATCGAAAGAAAGGACCTTATCGTATTTCAATGTTGATATCGTTTTTGTTGCTAACGAACCATCGCCATAACAACGGCCATTACCGCGTGGAATGAAACTTTCGTTTTCTTTTACCAGTTTCTGAAGTTGGTCATCGAATGAAAAGCTGCGCTCGTCCGATTCCATCACAGGGTAGTTGCCCCAGTTTGCAATCTGCTTTTTCATAAATTATTAAATATTGTTACGTTCTTTAAGTATAAAATAACATAGAAA
>JBBPYM010000349.1:0-6349 GCA_038199905.1 Chitinophagales bacterium
AAAAAAAGGAATGCCCAACGATGGTTCCCTCTCATGGTAGGCTATTTATTTATTAAGCATTATTGATAACCTTACAGTCAGATCAAATTTTCCCCAATATGAGATCATAACTAATGGGTGGTTTCGATCCAACACCGCTTCAGGTTCTGAGACCAGAAATAAGATTGCTTTTGTCTAAGTCGTTCCTGGCAGTGTATTATATCGGCGCATCAAGAGCCGGATCTGTGTGCCGAGATAACGATTGCATCTATCGCTGTTAGATAATCGCTAAAGCCTTGAGTGCCAGCAGTACGATGGGCTGGCATAATTTTTTTAGACCGTTGGTAGTTACAAGGAAAGGGCACAACAATTATCAAAAGATCTGATGGTATTGGATAGGGGGTGTATTCAACGATGTATTCTTATCATGATGATAACAGAGGTCCGATGTTCTCGTAATACGGGGGTAATTATCACCAGCGCGTTGAATGCAGCCAATAGTGTGCAGTTAGCAACGGGATTTTCCAGATATTTTAAAATTGTTTGTAATATGATTGAACATGTAGGGGAAGTGACGGCACTGGAGCGAAAGGACAAAAAGGCCAGCAGGAAATTTTATCCCGGAAAACCATTTCCGCTTGGCGCCGTATGGGATGAGAACGGCGTTAATTTTGCCGTATATTCCGAAAACGCAGAAGCAATACACCTGTGTTTATTCAGTGATGATGACCATGGCACCGAAACAGATATAATACCTGTTAAAGAAAGGGATAATCACATCTGGCATGTATACCTGCCTGGTGTAGGGCCCGGACAGTTATATGGCTACCGCGTTTTTGGCTGGTACGAACCTGAAAAAGGGCAACGCTTCAATCCCAATAAGTTAATGTTGGATCCGTATTCAAAAGCTATTTCAGGAACCATTAAATGGCATGATTCATTATTTGGGTACAAAGTAGGTGATGAACTGGCTGACCTTAGTTTTGATGAGCAAAACAATGCTGCGTACATTCCGAAAAGCGTTGTAATAGACCATCGATTCGATTGGGAAGGGGATCGGCCACCAGAAGTACCTTATCATAAGACCATTATATACGAGGCACATGTGAAGGGGTTCACAAAGCTGCATAGAGCGTTGCCCGAGCAGCTCCGGGGCACGTATGCCGGCATAGCTCATCCTCAAACAATTGATTACCTCAAAAAATTAGGGATCACGTCCATCGAGCTGATGCCCGTTCATCACTTTGTCTCCGACCGGCACCTTGTTGAAAAGGGTCTCAATAACTACTGGGGTTATAACTCGATTGGTTTCTTTGCGCCTGATGTCAGGTACTCAAGCTCCGGGGCAGCAGGGCAGCAGGTAACAGAGTTTAAAAATATGGTGAAGGCATTGCACAAAGCCGGTATAGAAGTGATACTTGATGTGGTTTATAATCATACGGGAGAAGGCAGTCACCTGGGTCCAACCTTATCTTTTCGTGGAATAGATAATTCAAGTTATTACAGGTTAATGAATAACCGTCGATTCTTCATGGATTATACCGGAACGGGCAACACTATGAACGCCATGATGCCCGCTGTACTGAGAATGATAATGGACAGCTTACGATACTGGATCATAGAGATGCATGTTGATGGATTTCGTTTTGATCTTGCCCCCGCTCTTGCTCGCGAGCTGCATGAAGTCGACCGCCTTGGCTCTTTTTTTGACATCATTCACCAGGACCCTGTAATCTCACAAGTAAAGCTGATAGCCGAACCGTGGGACATAGGTGAAGGCGGTTACCAGGTAGGGAAGTTCCCAGGAGGCTGGGCCGAATGGAATGGTAAATACCGTGACTGCATGCGGGATTACTGGCGGGGTGCCAATAGCATGCTGTCTGAGTTCGCGCAAAGATTTACAGGAAGCGCGGATCTCTACCAGGATGATTACAGGCGGCCTACAGCCAGTGTGAACTTTATTACGGCACACGATGGATTTACCCTGAATGATCTTGTCTCCTATAATACCAAACACAACTTTCAGAACGGTGAGAACGATATGGACGGCGAATCGCACAACCGCTCCTGGAACTGCGGCGCCGAAGGGCCAACTGACGACAAAATCATAACGGCACTGCGAAACAAACAGAAACGCAATTTTCTTACGACACTGTTCCTGTCACAGGGTGTGCCGATGATCATTGCAGGTGATGAACTTGGACGCACACAGTTGGGTAATAACAATGCCTATTGCCAGGACAATGAGATCTCCTGGCTCCATTGGGATGACGCCGATATGGAACTGTTGTCGTTTACCAGGAAGCTCATACACTTTTATAAGGAGCATCCGGTGTTTACGCGTCGCCGCTGGTTCAAAGGAAAACCGATCCACGGAAAGAATATTGAAGACATAGCATGGTTCTTATCCGAAGGAACAGAAATGACGGAAGAACGGTGGCAGCATGACTATGCGAAATCGCTGGGTATCTTCCTGAATGGCAAGGGGCTTAGAATGACGGACGATTTCGGCGAACCAATAATCGATAGCGACTTCTACTTGATCTTTAATGCGCATGACGAGCCGGTGCCTTACATTCTCCCACCGGAAAAATACGGACTGCGATGGCTGAAACTTTTAGACACGAACATACCAGGCGATTGCCCGTACCAGGTATATGAAGCTGGTGAAAAAATAGAAGTTAGTGACCGCTCAGTTGTTTTGCTACAATCTTTTGAGGATACCAGGTAGTTGAATGTTACCAGGTGAATTTAAGCGGTTCGTCTTACCCCCACAATCCATTGTACCAAGGGCAACAAGAATTTATAAATAAAAGCTTACACATAAATAAAAAACATGAACATGTTAACACAAAACTTCAGAAAATGGATCATCCCGGCACTGTTAATAAGTTGCTTTTGCCTTATTCTATCGTGGCAGGAAATTGCTGAAACAAAGGGCAACGCAGTTCCTTCCCGTCCCAATTATTCCATCGACACCGCTTTTGTCGGCAAAAACATGAGGGACAACAAAATGGAGATCGAACTCTCCGAACTTGCAGTTAAGCGTTCTACTAACGAGCAAGTGAGAAAAGCCGCTCAGCAGATGATAACAGATCATACCCAGATCTTAAACGACCTGGCGAAGATTGCCCAGAATAACAGTATGCTTGCATTAGTCGGCTATCCCACTGATGGGGGTGGAGGCGGAACGGGCACTGACGGCAACAACTCCATCGGCGTAGATAGGACCGTCATCTCAAAGGTAACCCGGGCACGGTCTTCCAGTTCCAAAGCAGCCGGGCCCAAAGCGTCCGGAAAAGGAAACAATAACAATGCTGTTTCAACAAACACAGGCTCTTACAACAACCTGGGAACTACGGGTACCACAACTGCAAAGGGAACCAGCAATGCAAACAAAACCAAAAACAATCAAACCGGATCGTCAAATTCAGGAGGTCACATGGCGATGGAGGGAAATAACAACGACAGCATGATGAGGCAAAGTATGAGTGCGCTGCTGTCGGCTTCAGGAGCTGCTTTTGACAAGTTATGGATTCCGCATATGCTTGGTTCGCATGAAGCCAAACTTGCCGAACTCACAGCGGTCGTCAACACTATCAACGACAGCGACCTCAAGACGGTTGTAAAAACTGCCATCCCGAAAATAAAGAGGCACCGTGACATGTTGTTATCCCTGACTGAGTCAGGTAATATTCAGTAAAAAAACAGGTATTTAGCGTTGAATTTTAATTTATAACAGACTCCGGTTTATCAGGAAAAGACGGTGTAAACTAAAATTCTAATTGCAGTGTGGACGGTGTTCTTTTGGTTCTTTACACCACCCAGCTTCAAGCTTGTTTTGATGCTTCCCGTCTGCACGGTGTGTAGGGCATAAGTATTGCAAACCGCAGTAAAAACGATGATATGTGGTTTAGCGCAGCGGTGACATGTTTAGGAATCTATTTTGTGTGTTCTTTATGGTTTTTATCTGGGAGTTTAATCCAGCTCCACCTCCTTTGGCAGGCAAGTAAGAGGTCTCCCAAGGGTAGCCAGGGACTTATTCCACTGATTCATTTACCAACAGTAACTATCCAGGTTCCTGTGTACAACGAACGTTACGTTATTGGCCGGTTATTGGTAGCACTTGGCCGGTTAAACTATCCAAAAAACCTGTTTGACATCCAGGTGCTTGATGATTCCACGGATGATACTTCTGAAATCATCAGGAAAGCAACACAAAACCTTTTGCAACAAGGGGTAAGGGTAACCATATTATCCAGGCAAGACCGCGAGGGTTATAAAGCAGGCGCGCTCCAGGCAGGGCTCGAGCGATGCAAGGGCGAACTGATAGCCATCTTTGATGCGGATTTTATTCCAGAGCCTGATTTCCTGGAAAGGATGGCTGGGTATTTTACGGACGGACGTGTTGGCGGCGTGCAGGGCCGCTGGACGCATCAAAACCTAACCGAAAACCCTTTGACCATTATACAGGCATATTTGCTAGACAGTCATTTTAATCTGGAGCAGCGCGGACGTAGTGCCGCTGGATACTTTCTCAACTTCAATGGTACCGCTGGCGTATGGCGTAAACAATGTATCCTGCAATCGGGTGGTTGGAATGGGAATGTGCTTACTGAAGACCTGGAGTTGTCTTACAGGGCACAACTCAATGGATGGAAATTCCTTTATGACAACCAGGTCGCTGTTCCGGCCGAGCTGCCTGCCAACATGAATGCATTTAAAACCCAACAATTCAGATGGGCAAAGGGGATGGCTCAAACGGCTGGGAAACACCTTAAAAGTGTAACAATTCTTGCCGTGCCATTTGCTAAAAAATTGCATGCAATCTTTCACCTACTCAGCAGCATCACTTTTTTGGCGATCATGGGAAACATTTTGATGACGGCTCCTATCCTCGCGGCAAGACATTACTTCCCTGAATTTCATACACTCAGCACGCTACTGTTGTATACTGGAATCACCTTGCCTGTATTGTTTGCCTACTATTATTTTGGAACAAATAAAACAATGCCTCGAAAGCTATTTTGGAAATACCTGCCCTTGTTTATTTCGGTATATTCCGCGTTATCTGTTCAAAATAGCATTGCTGTAATACAGGGACTTCTAGGTCATTCAAGCCCATTTGTAAGAACACCAAAGTTATCAGCAACAACTGTAAATACCTATGTTGACACAAAATGGACCTCTATCAACTGGGTGGAGACCGTGGTGGCCGTTTATGTGCTGACGGTGATGGTCTTTAGTGTGTATTGGGGTGATTATTTCCTTATGTTATTTTTGATAATGATATTCACGGGTCTGCTGGTTCTTATTCTACCATCCATACGAGCCCAGGTTCTGCGTTTGCAACGATTGCGTTTGCCAGCATTCTTTCCTAACCAGCAAGCGAAGCGACCTTCTCTATAAATCTTTGGGGTGGCTAAAAGCCATTGATTTGATTTTTAAAATGCGGGGTCAACCCCGATTGGCTGGGCTTTGGAATGCAGAATTTTTTTAAATCAAAACCTTTTTTGTCAGCCCCAATCGGATGTAAATTAAACGCCCATCTTACTCGCCCGGGTATCCTGGTTCCGGCAGGAACGACAGGTGGGTAGAAATAGGCAAATAAAGAAAAGTTGTTCCAGCGGAACAACAGAATGTCGAATTAGTTGCCGAGGCAAGCTGTCGCCCGTATTATAATCAAACCTTCTTGCCACCGGCCGTTCCGCTGGAACAGGAACACTTTTTTGTATTTTTTCTACCCACCGGGCGTTCCTGCCGCAACTTGAGCTCTCAACCGAGCAAACCCATATCGGCAACCATTACGGCCTGAATCAGCGAATGAGCATGTAAAAGATAGCTGGGTGGCATAACTAAGCTGCTATCAATAATGCAGGGCTATAAATCAGATACCTTGAAAAAAGGAATAGACTTTAATGTTCAAACCAGCTGTTGCTTGCAACAGTTCCTGGGATGGCTCGCCGTATACTTCTGCTGAAAAATCGCCTAATGCAATTAGTTTCCCGAACAGATCTCCGATATTTCCGAGGTGAGCAAGGAGCGCATTTGAATCAGGATACGTTTCTCTTAAAACACATTCCGTTTGTGTCTCGTTAAAATACCAATTATACTGCAGCGTGTCCGTGTCTTTTGCCTGGACAAGACCATGGCATTCCTGGGCAATCTTTTTAAATTCTTCAACTTTGCCGTCGTGAATCTGATACCGTGCACTTACTTGTAGATTATTCATAATCGTTGTTGTTTAAAGTAATGCGCCATCAGATCTAATGGACCTGATAATGATCATTGAATTAAAATTAGTCGAATTAAGTTAGCTCCACGCTCGTTTTTCATCCACAGGCTTTTGCATCTGCGAAACAGCGAGTTC
>JBBPYM010000350.1:0-19951 GCA_038199905.1 Chitinophagales bacterium
GAAACCTCCGCCAAATCTCTACCTCCAAGGTTAGAATTTCAAATACGACTGGATCCTCATCTCTCTAAAGATTGTATCCCATTTATAATTCTCCATTTCGGGATAACTAAAATGATGGTTTTTTAGCTGCTTGCTATCAACTGTATCAAACTTGTCGTCAATAAAAAAAATAGCATTTTTCAAAGGTTGCGGCAGATTGTTAACCCAGCCATACCGATTCGAGATTATCTTGCAACCCGCGGCACAATATTCTAATAATTTAGTGGAAGGTTGAATGTTAAAAGGATACACATCAGGAACATAATTTACAGCATACCTTGATTTCGCCAGTAATTCTGGCAACGAAGTAATTCCCACAGGAACCTTAAAATAGATATTCGGGTAATTATTAAACTGTTGAACAATGTCAGGCTCATGATGGCCAACCAGTATGATCTTTCCATCAGGAAAATTTTTAACAAACTTCCAGAGCCATTTATCAGTATGCCTCACTTTCAGGGCAGAACCCGAATAGATGAAATCATAATCCTTTTTGCAGTTAATTTTTCGAAAAAAGTAATCATGAACACCTTGTTTTCTGATGATCAATGGTACATTGTCGGCGGGAAAAACAATACCCCTGTGCTCAGGAGACAATGAGATGCGTAAGGCAGGCGGCTGATTTATATTTTTTTTGAGGAAGTCTTTTAATTTGGCAAATGGTGGTGTAGACGCGGAACAATATTCGTGTACTATAACCTTCTTTTTATTCACCTCACTTAATGACCATTGCATTCCCATAAAAAACCACAAGACTTCGTATGGTTCCATTTGCAATTGTGTTGGTTGTATAAGCGTTTTCGCTGTTATGCCGGTCCGTTGAAAATAATCTTGATAGGCTGCAATTTCAGGCATGAAACTTCTCCCACTATGTATAAGCGCAACGGATGGCATTTATATTATAGAATAATGTAGAATGATGAAAAATTTAAAGTCTGAAATTACAACTGTAAAAATAAGCAGCATAAAATAGCTTCCGGAATTACCGTCTTCGTACTTTTGCGATTCTTATATTTTCACCCCATTATGGAAGTAACAGTTAAGACGGCGGAAGAACTGCGATTGACAGCAGACGAATTCGAACTGATTCAGAAGAATCTTGGCAGGGTCCCCAATTTTACGGAACTGTGTGCTTTTTCTGCAATGTGGAGCGAGCATTGCAGTTATAAAAATTCTATCAAATGGCTCAAAACCCTGCCCAGGGATGGCAGTAGGATGCTAGTGAAAGCGGGCGATGAAAATGCTGGCCTCATGGATATCGGCGATGGTTTTGGTGTAGTTTTTAAAATAGAATCCCATAATCACCCTTCTGCTATTGAACCCTTTCAGGGCGCAGCCACCGGTGTCGGTGGAATCCACCGCGACATTTTTACAATGGGCGCAAGGCCCATTGCTGCCTTAAATTCTCTCCGTTTTGGAAACCTGAAGGAATCAAAAACACAACATCTACTGGCGGGCATTGTACACGGCATTGGCCATTATGGAAATTGTTTTGGCGTTCCTACCGTTGCAGGAGAAATATACTTTGAACAATGTTATCATACAAATCCCCTGGTAAATGCCATGAGCGTGGGCATACTCAAATCAGGTGATACTATTTCCGCGACGGCGGTCGGCGTGGGGAATCCCGTTTTTTTCGTTGGCAGTGCCACCGGTAAAGACGGCATCGGAGGAGCATCCTTTGCCTCCGCGAACATCACTGCCGAAAGCACCGAAGAGTTACCGGCCGTGCAAGTCGGTGATCCCTTCCAGGAGAAGAAACTGCTGGAAGCTTGCCTTGAGATCATAAAAACCGGCGCAGTGCTAGGCATGCAGGATATGGGCGCAGCAGGCATAATTTGCTCAACTGCCGAAATGAGCGCTAAAGGCAATGTAGGGATGAGGATAGACCTGGAAAAAGTGCCTGCCAGGCAGCCAAATATGAAAGCCTGGGAACTGCTGCTTAGCGAAAGCCAGGAAAGGATGCTGATGGTGGTCGAAAAAGGAAAGGAACAGGAAGTACTCAGAATATTTGACAAATGGGACCTTACCAGTGCCGAAATTGGCGAAGTTACAGCCGATGGAATGTTACAATTCTTCATGAACGGTGTGCTGGAAGCTGAATTGCCAGCTCATGACCTCGTGCTTGGTGGCGGCGCACCTCAATACGACCGGGAATATACAGAGCCGGAATATTTCGCCGAAATTCAAAAGTTTGATCCTGCATCCATCGAAACTCCAGGCGATCTCAAAAAGATAGCGGAACAATTAGTTCTGATTCCAAATATCGCCTCCAAACGATGGATATATACTCAATACGACAGTACGGTTGGTGCGGCTAATACCTCTACCAATGAGCCTTCAGATGCGGCCGTAATATTGGCTAAGGGCACAAGCAAAGCAATTGCTGTAACAACAGATTGTAATAGCAGGTATGTTTTTGCAGATCCTTTTAAAGGCACAATGATTGCGGTTGCGGAAGCTTGCCGAAACATTGTTTGCAGCGGCGGTGAGCCGCTAGGTGTAACCAACTGTCTCAACTTTGGTAATCCTTACAACCCACAGGTTTATTACCAGTTTGTTCACGCGATCAAAGGTATGGGAGAAGCGTGCCGCAAATTTGATACGCCTGTAACAGGCGGAAACGTAAGTTTCTATAACCAAAATCCGGATGGAGCAGTATATCCCACCCCTACCATTGGTATGGTGGGACTTCTCCAAAAAGCAAAGGATAAAATGACGCTTGACTTTAAAGCGCCCGGTGACGTTATCTACCTGATTGGAAAAAGTACCAATGATATTAATTCTTCTGAATACCTGCACAAGATCCAGGGCGTTGAGTATAGTCCCGCGCCTTATTTCGACCTTGAAGAAGAGTATACTTTGCAGGAGAAGATCATGAACCTGATAAAACACCGAATTGTAGAATCCGCACACGATGTAAGTGAAGGCGGGTTGTTCATCACGCTTATAGAATCATGTTTTAACAGGGCTCTCGGTGTTGATGTAGTTGCAAGTGATTATAATATCCGGAAAGATGCTTACTGGTTCGGTGAATCACAAAGCAGGGTAGTAGTGAGTGTCAAACCTACAAAAGTAGACTCCTTTAGAAATATTATTGGCGATCATCCGCATGAAGAACTGGGATTTGTAACGGCAGGTGCCGTAGAGATAGACGGTATGTACTGGGGTACAATTGACAACTGGAAAACAAAATACGATACTGCAATAGAAAGTTTACTGGCTGACACAGCGTCTGAGAATGCGCTCGCAGTATTATAACTTTGTGCTTTATACATTTATGACAGATAATAACACAACCATAATAATTACTGGAGCGGCTGGTTTTATTGGCAGTTGCCTGGTAGGATATTTTAACAGTAAGGGCTACTCGGATTTGATTTTGGTGGATGATTTCACGCGCGCAGATAAGTTACACAATCTTGAAAATAAAAAATACAAAATACAAATTGAGCGGGAGCATCTGTTCGAATGGCTTAAGAAAGAAAACCCATCAGTAGATTTTGTTTTCCATATGGGGGCGAGAACTGATACAACTGAATTCAATTATGCAGTGCATCAACACCTCAATGTAGAATACTCGCAGTTCGTCTGGAACTATTGTGTAAATAACAATGTGCCACTGGTGTACGCTTCTTCAGCGGCCACATACGGTAACGGTGAATCTGGCTACAACGATGATCACGACATAATTCCATCCCTCCGCCCGCTCAATCCATACGGAATTTCGAAAAATGAATTCGACAAATGGGCTTTAGAACAGAAAACTGCGCCGCCGTTCTGGGCCGGACTCAAATTCTTTAATGTGTACGGCCCAAATGAATATCACAAAGGAAGAATGGCAAGCGTTATTTTTCATTCTTTCAACCAGATAAAAACTGTTGGGAAAGTGAAACTCTTTAGGTCGCATCGCACAGGATTCAACGATGGCGAACAACTGCGCGATTTTATCTATGTAAAAGACATCCTTGACGTTTGTTATTGGCTTATGCAAAGTCAGCCAGCCTCAGCCATCTACAATCTGGGCACAGGTATTGCCAGGTCTTTTAATGATCTCGTTAAAGCCACCTTTACCGGAATGGAACTATCACCAGTGATCGAATATATTGATATGCCGGAAGACCTGAGAGACACCTACCAGTATTTTACGGAAGCCAACATGCAAAAGTTGCGACAGGCAGGTTATAATAAAGAATTTTACTCATTGGAAAACGGCATTCATGATTATGTTAAAAACTTCCTGGTTCCCCGGCACAACTATTAAATTAGGCTAAGTAGTAATAATTAAACAGGGCTAATCTTCAACAAACACAACACATGATTTAATGAGCAAAAAAATTGCCATCATCGGAGGCGGAAATCTGGGCACCGCAATAGCCGAAGGCCTTTTAAAAAGTGGATTTTCTACGGCTAAAGATATAATCGTTACCAAAAGAAACATTTCTACTCTTGGTGAGCTTAAGCAAAAACATATCGCAATTACCGCAGACAACAGTGATGCAGTATCTCGCAGCGAAATTATTATCCTGGCTATAAAGCCCTTCCAGGTTAAAGACGTTTTGGAAGGAATAAAAAACCAGTTATCGCCTAAGCATGTATTAATCTCAGTGGTCACTGGTATTTTAATTGCTGACATTGAAGAAGTACTTACTGCAAAACTTCCTGTGTTTCGCGCTATGCCAAACACAGCCATAGCCATAAGCGAAAGCATGACTTGTTTGAGCCACAGCAATGCTGCTCATAGCGATGTCAAATACGTTCATGAGCTATTTTCTACACTTGGCAAGGTGGTTACTATCGACGAGAAATTAATGAACGCTGCAACTGTTTTAGGTGCCTGTGGAACTGCTTTTGCCATGAGATATATTAGGGCTAACATACAGGGTGGAATTGAGATAGGATTTGACGCGCTCACTGCCAGCCTCATCGCCGCTCAAACTGTTAAAGGAGCCGCAGAACTGTTGTTACAAAAGGGCACCCACCCTGAGCAGGAAATCGATAAGGTTACAACGCCTAAGGGCTGCACAATAGCAGGGCTAAACGAAATGGAACATCAGGGTTTCAGTTCTTCGCTTATAAAGGGCATTTCTACTAGTTATAATAAGATAGCCACTGACTGATACCCAACATATTTTCATGTCATATCTAAATTATGCATCTATTATTAAGATTACTTTTTACGATTTTGTAATAAAACTTGAAGCTTTCGTTTTTTAAAGGTTTAAAAATTGATTCCTTGTTTTGAGAACTGTTAAATTCTTCTGTAATTCAGTTTTCATAGTCTAGGACGACCGTGAAAATAAAACTGAGCCGGTATGTTTTAGTACTGGAAATCGTTATTATTTGTACTTTTCATGACGTGAAAATTGTTAGTGTTAAGGCATCTTCAACACAATAAGCCACCCGGTTTTCGCATATTAAGAAAAGCTTTCACCAGCGAAATTTCATCATCAGTTTTTTAGGAAAGTAGGGAAATTTTTGACTACCTGCATAAATGGAATAAGACTCCATCACGAAATTGCATTTTTGTTTGCGAAGGGTTAAATAAAAATTGTAGTTTTGCATGACCTCCCGGATTTTCTTATCCAGTTAGTTTCCGCAGGTCTGACACGGAAAAGGATTTTAACAGCTTTATTTATCAAAACTATTATCGGCAACTTCGTTGCCCTGATATATTATTTTGAATAGATGGTGACTTCCTGAAATAATTCCGTGATAAATACCTGTGTCTAAAATTTATCTATCTCTTTTTATAATTTATTTAATAACCATTTTATGGCTAAGTATATTTTTGTTACAGGCGGTGTAACATCTTCATTAGGCAAAGGAATTATAGCAGCCTCGTTGGCAAAATTATTACAGGCCAGAGGCTTGAAAGTAACAATTCAGAAGTTTGACCCTTATATCAACGTAGATCCCGGAACGCTGAATCCTTATGAACATGGCGAATGTTATGTTACAGATGACGGCGCGGAAACAGATCTCGACCTGGGTCATTATGAAAGGTTTTTAAGCAGCGCTACTTCACAGGCTAATAATGTAACCACCGGCCGAATCTACCAGACGGTCATCAACAAAGAACGGGAGGGCGCATACCTTGGTAAAACAGTTCAGGTTATTCCTCATATTACAGATGAGATAAAAAGGAGGATGCAATTACTTGGAAAAAAAGGATTTGATATTGTAATAACTGAAATCGGCGGAACAGTAGGAGACATCGAGAGTTTGCCTTTTATAGAAGCCGTTCGCCAACTACAATGGGAGCTTCCTGAAGAAGATTGCCTGGTAGTACACCTGACGCTGATTCCCTATTTAAAAGCAGCAAAGGAGCTAAAAACAAAACCAACCCAACATAGTGTCAGGCTGCTTAGCCAGGAGGGTGTTCACCCAGACATTCTTGTTTGCAGAACTGAAGAATCGCTGTCAGCTGAAATCAGGAAAAAGATTGCATTGTTCTGCAATGTAAAATTGGAGGCGGTAATTGAAGCCGCCGATGCCTCCACTATTTACGAGGTGCCACTTGCAATGATGCGGGAAAAGCTTGACCTAATTTGCCTTAAAAAGCTGAATATCACCGGCTATGGCGAACCAGAATTAAGCAAATGGAAAGAATTTCTGGATAAGCTCAAATATCCAAAAAGTCGCGTTACCATCGGCCTTATAGGCAAGTATATTGAGCTTCAGGATGCATACAAGTCCATCCTGGAAGCATTCATCCACGCAGGTGCAATGAATGAATGTAAAGTTCAGGTGGTAAATGTACATAGTGAGTTTATCACTGATGAAAACGTTTCTGAAAAACTGGAGAACCTGGATGGTTTGTTGGTTGCCCCCGGATTTGGCCACCGGGGAATAGAAGGGAAGATAATCGCAGTAAAATACGCTCGCGAAAATGGCCTCCCATTCTTTGGTATCTGTCTTGGAATGCAGATGGCCGTGATTGAATTTGCACGAAACGTTCTTCACCTAAAAGATGCTCATTCTACCGAGATGAATCTACAAACACCAGATCCGGTGATCGACCTCATGGAAGAGCAGAAAAAAGTTACCGTTAAAGGTGGTACCATGCGATTGGGGGCTTATCCCTGTAATATAAAACCCGGAAGTCTCGCCTTCTCAATCTATGAAAATGAGCAGATCAGCGAGCGCCATCGTCATCGCTGGGAATATAACAACGCATATCTCGACCAATTTGAAAATGCCGGGCTCACTGCCAGCGGTAAAAATCCAGATACCAACCTGGTGGAAATTGTTGAGTTAACCAACCATCCATTCTTTATTGGTGTTCAATATCACCCTGAACTAAAAAGCACCGTTGAAAATCCTCATCCATTATTTGTTCATTTTATTAAAGCTTCAAAAGAATTTGCTGATAAAAAAGATACGGTAAAAAATCCCCTGTTACAAAGTGAAATGATTTAGGATATGCCCGCTGGAGAAAGGGTTACTGTATCCTGCGATGAAGGGAAATAGCTAGTTGAGTTGTGGTATAATCGGCCAATATCATTTAGGAAGCTACCTTGGCGGTACCCTGGCCTGGAAGTTCAAAGTTTAAGGCTTGTCTTAAGGGAAGTTTTCACATTGGGGTAAATAAAAACATGAATATTCCAGAACCCTCTTCGCAAAAAATTGTAAAATAAATGTCGCGCGAATGGCTGAAGAATCTGGCTATCTATATGAACCGTTCCATTTCGTTCAGGAGGTTAAACGGCAAAACTGCTTGCTCCATATTAAAATGGAGGACAGATTAATACAGGAAGTTCTTTTTCTATCAATTCTAAATCGCGCACTATTAAAAGGGTGTCGACAACGCGAGACATATGTTCCCTATAGATTCTAATATGCCGAGTGCTAATGCAACGGGAGTATTTTTATAAATTGCCTCTCAAATTTGACCGGGAAACATCAGGTCATAATAATGCTTTGATAAAATGCTGCAAAGAACCAACTTGAAAATGTTACCACTGGAGTAGTGTTAAGACCCCTTATGACTGCCATGGGCGTAAATGAATTAAAAAATAACGGAAAAGTACTATTGCACACACAAAAACCTGGGAAGACCATCCAGTTACAAATGGTCGGTGGCTTAGCATTTTTGAACGGTCTAAGACCGATTAACGATAGATAGCTGTGGATTTGCAATCCACACTACCATTTCCCCACTGTCCCATCAAACCCCTATCTTTGCCGTCTTAAAATTTAAATAATGGGAATGGATCGTAATACTGTGATAGGATTTGTGTTATTAGCTATATTATTATTTCTTTATTTATTCATTTCCAGCAAGAACAGCCAGGAATTAATGAAGCAGCAAAAGCATTATGAAGATTCTATTGCGCTTGTTAATTCTTTCAAGAAAACAGCCCCTGCCTCTACCCAGGATACCGCGAAAGTGATTGTAAAGGATACCACTGGTTTTAAAAAAGCTTTATACGGTGAAGAACAGTTAACAACCGTAGAAAACAATCTGGTAAAATTCGTTTTTTCTAATAAAGGAGGCATGCCTTCACTAATCTCGCTGAAAAAGTACAATTCCAGTGACAGCACTCCTGTACAGCTAATGGGAAAAGACGATAGAATATCTTATCCTGTTAACACTGGTGCAAACCAATCTTCGCAGGTGACTGATTTATTCTTTTCGCCGGCTTCCGTTGTAAAGGACGCCAATGGCGATCAAACGGTGTCATACCAACTTACCGGTCCTGGTGGAGAAGTACTTACCCACCAATTTGTTATTCAACCAGATAACTATGCTGTTGACTGGAACATCCTGGTAAGTGGAACAGACAGGTTATTCAGCCAGGGAAACCTTAATCTAAACTGGCACGCCAAACCAATACACCATGAAAAATATGCGATGATTGAGCGGCTGGGAACTAACACAAACATTTGCTTTTCCGAGGGTGGTGAGTTTGATTATATTTCTTCGAAAACTGAAAGAAAATTCGAGAAACCTGTCCAGTGGGTATCAGTGTCACAGCAGTTCTTTAGTATAATCCTAAGAGCAAAGAACAGTTTCAATACTGGCGAAGTTCATTGGGTAAGGGAAACAGCTGATACATCACAACTGATCGCAACAGTAGACGCTAATTTCCAGGCAAAATTTCCTGCCGGTGCTACATCTTCCATCCCTCTCCAGTTATATTATGGACCCAATGACTTTAAAATTCTTAAAAAGCAGGCTCCCGAAATGGACCGCATCGTTAACCTTGGAAGAGATATGTACTCGTTCGTACGGCCGGTGAATATTTACATCATAATGCCGGTGTTTAATTTTTTCAAAAAATTTATCGAAAGTTATGGATTGGTGATCCTGTTCTTGACCTTATTTATCAGGTTACTTACTTCTCCTCTTATTTACAAAAGTTATTTAAGTGGGGCAAAAATGAAAGTGCTCAGGCCGGAAATGGATGCGCTGAAAAAGAAGCATGGTGATGATCAGCAGGCTTACGGAATGGACCAAATGAAATTATTTCGCGAGGCTGGCGTTAATCCGCTCGGGGGGTGTATTCCTGCGTTGCTACAGATCCCGATTTTCTTTGCACTCTACAGTTTTTTTAATTCAAGCATCGATTTACGTGGTCAGTCGTTTTTATGGGCAAAGGATCTTTCTGTGTATGACTCCATAGTAGACCTGAGTTTCAATATTCCGTTTTATGGAAATCATGTTAGTTTATTTACACTACTTGCTGTTATAACGAGTTTTCTTATCAGCTTGTATGGTATGAGCAATGCTCCTGACCAGAATAATCCGGCGCTTAAATATATGCCGTATATTTTTCCTCTGTTGCTGTTAGGTTTTTTTAATAAGCTGCCCTCCGCATTAACCTGGTATTATACGGTTTCAAACGTTATAACATTGGTTATGCAATGGGTAATTCAAACCTATATCATCGATCACGATAAGATACTTGCAAAAATAGAAGAGACGAGAAAAAAGCCTAAAACAAAATCCAAGTGGCAGGAGCGAATGGAGCAGATGCAGCAAACCCAACAAAAATTGCCTCAGCAAAAGGGCAAAGGTCCCGCGAAATAATTGTGACTTGTTAATTTGTTAGTACAACAGCCTGCAAACTTCATTGTTCCTGGCAAGTCTTGCACGGGTAGACAACGTAATGTATGCTGTTAAACGTCTGTAAAATAGTGTTCCATAACTTATTATACAATGAAAAAATTTCAAGTGGTATGTACTGCGTTTTTGATCTTCTCCGTATCTGTTGTAACAGCACAAAAGAAAATATCGGAGCTTACGCTGGTTTATGAAGCCTCTATCACCACCGGCAGCAAAGAACCTAAACTTGCTGACGCATTTGATGGTGCTACAACCTCCGTATACATTAAGGGGCCAATGAGCCGTTCGGAGATGGTAAGTGCGCTTGCTTCCTTTACAACTATCCACGATGCAACCAATGGCAGTTCCGTAATTTTACAGGAAGTGAGCGGACAAAAGTTACTGATAAGGATGAGCGCAGAAAACTGGAATGACAAAAACAGGAGATATGAGGGTATTACTTTCACCAACACAGGCGAAACGAAAACGATTGCTGGCTATAAATGCACAAAGGCTAATGCAAAAATGAAAGATGGTGCCGCTTTTTCCGTATTCTTCACCACTGAAATCATTCCAGAAAATAGTGAATACAACTACCAGTTTAAGAACTTAAACGGCCTTCCATTAGAGTACGAACTTACTCAAAAAAATCTTACTATTAAATATACTGTTACAACGATAAATCTGAATCCCGTTCCTGCTTCAAAATTTGACATTCCGAAAAGCGGCTACAGGGAATTATCTTATGAGGAAAGTAGAAAACTGGGAATAGGTCAATGAGGATTTAAGAGATCAGCAGTGGAAAACCAAGATGTTTATTTACAAAGCTTAATTTTAAGTTGTAAAAGCTGAAGATTCGACTTAGCGCTGGCAGCCCCAGCCCTTAATGGAACCTTGTACTTATTGGGCAGAATATAAATAGAATTGCCTTTCTGATAGGTTATTAAAGAACTGTATAAGATGGAATTGATAGACTTTTCTTGTTTGAGAATCATGCTTCCACGGTAAGTGAGACCTTCTTTTAAGGTAAAACCGCGAATTGTGCGAACAGGGGTAAAATTTGAATGAAGTGATGTGTTTTTTGCCTTGTTTTTATCCCCTCCAATGCTGGCAAATGTGAAAATTGTTAATCCTAACAGCATGCTAATGGTCGCTGTCATCCTTAAACTTAGTTCTGATATTGCAAAAAGTTTTAACATCTTCCCCAAAGATAAGCAAAAAGAATGCTAATTAACAAGGTTTTCATATTTTTTTTAGAATTAACTTACCACCAGCCGTTTGCTTAGAATAATCAATTGTAAATTGAAGAAACATGAGTGAAAATGTATCCCTGATATCAAAAAATCCCTAATTTACATCAACTCTATATACATGAGAGAAAATCCTTACCATCAAGACAAGGAGGAAATGAAGGAATTACTCAGGCAGTACCATAACCTAAAAGCTGGCCGGAGTCATTCTTATCTGGATGAGGACTCGTTTGAAAGAATTATCGATTTCTTCGACGATGCTGAAGATCTCAGCCAGGCGCTTGAAGCTGTAGATTTTGCGGTAGAAAGATATCCCTATTCTTCCATTATTCAGCTAAAAAAAGCCGATCTTCTTATTGCCGCCCGCCGTTATCAAGATGCATTACTAACGTTAGACCAGGCTGAACTACTGGATAGTCGTGATATTAACCTATACGTTTTAAAAACAGATGCCTACCTGGCGATGGACCAGCCAGAGAAAGCAGTTGGCTTGCTTGAAAATGCCCTGAACTTATTCGAAAGCCAAGAAAAGATTGAACTGCTATTTGAATTGGCAGACGTTTACGATGATTACGAGGAGTTCGATAAAATCTTCGATTGCCTGAAAATTATTCTTGAGCTCGACGCGAAGAATGAAGAGGCTTTGTACAAAATTTGCTTCTGGACAGATTTTACGAGAAGAAATGAGGAAAGTATCAAATTACACCAGGAGATTATAGATGAATTTCCATATAATGAACTGGCTTGGTTTAATCTTGCTGCAGCTTACCAGGGCCTCAAATTATATGAGAAATCGGTAGATGCTTATAAATATGCAGTTGTAATAGATGAGAAGTTTGATTACGCATACCGAAACATGGGGGATGCGTACATCCGCTTGCGGAAATTCAAGGACGCCATTGAAGTGCTGGAAAAAGTATTGGAATTGTCCAGGCCGGAAGATGTGATCTTTGAAGCAATCGGTCATTGTTACGATAAACTCAAAAATTATGCACAAGCAAGGTTCTATTACCGTAAAGCTTCGCATTTGAGCCCTGATGACAGTAAACTATACTACAAAATAGCCTGCACTTATATCCAGGAGCACCAATGGAGTCAGGCAGTGAAGCAATTGGAATCTGCAATGCACATCCACCGGATGCAGCCGGAATACAATCTGGCAATGGGGGAGTGCAAAATGCAATTGGGAAATGTTAAAGATGCGATACAGCATTTCACCAATGCTGTTCGCTCCAGGCCAAAAAATATCGCCGGATGGGAGGCACTAATTCGCTGCCTTTATAACGTGGCTTATTATGAAGAAGCCCTTGAGCAGGTGTTTGCCGCCATCAAACTTACTGAGGGCAAGGCATTATTCATCTACTATTTAAGCGCCGTTTATTTTGCTATGGCGAAACCAAAAGAAGGACTGTTGCAGTTGCAGCGTGCCTTGATGAAATCGCCCAAAACCCTCAAAAAGTTTATAAATTTAAATCCTTCTATTCTTCAAAATCAACTGGTAGTAGAACTGATTGCCAGTTTTAAGCGCAACCGCCCTGTTTAAAACCTCTATATGGCTATTTGAAAATGGCTTTCTGTTATTTAACTAACAGTTTACTATTTTTGCGCCTCGTCAGATGACTCAAGCAATAATTAAACTATTACAGTAAGATGAACTTTTATCTCTCACAGATTCCCGAAAGAACTCCTAAACCCAGATCTAATGGTTTAACAATGGTTATGGACAAGGGGCTGAGCATCCAGGAGGCAAAAAACTTTATGAGCGGCTCACACCCCTATGTTGACATTGTGAAACTGGGTTTCGGGACATCTTTCATCACCCCGAATCTTAGGGAGAAGCTGGAAATCTATCGATCTTATGATATCCCCATTTATTTCGGAGGAACTTTGTTTGAAGCTTTTCTAATCAGGAACCAATTTGAGGATTATATCAAGGTTTGCAAAGACTTTGGCATCCATTACATGGAAGTCAGTGACGGCTCAATTAATATCCCGCATTCCGAAAAGTGCGGCTATATTGAAAAACTTACTAAACACGGTACCGTGTTAAGTGAAGTGGGCAGCAAAGATGCCGCACACATTATTCCACCCTATAAATGGATCGAATTAATGAAAGCTGAACTGCTGGCTGGAGCTTCTTATGTAATTGCAGAAGCAAGAGAGTCAGGAAACGTAGGCATTTACAGGGGAACAGGCGAAGTTAGAGAGGGCCTGGTGCAGGAAATTTTAACCCAAATTCCGGAACAAAAGATAATATGGGAGGCTCCTCAGAAAACACAACAACTGTATTTTCTCGAGTTGATAGGATGCAATGTGAACCTCGGTAACATCGCTCCCTCAGAAATGATAGCCCTGGAAGCTATGCGCATCGGCCTCCGCGGCGATACATTTGATCTCTACCTAAATAAAGAAGCAATTCAATGAGAGTTTTTGGACTTATTGGCTATCCATTAAGCCATTCATTCTCAAAAAAGTTTTTTGCAGATAAATTCTCCAGCGAGGGCATTATTGATTGTACCTATGAGAACTTTTCCATTCCTACCCTCGCCGATTTCGAGAAGCTCATTGAAAATACGTCTAACCTCAATGGACTGAACGTAACTATACCTTACAAACAGCAGGTAATCCCATACTTGCATGAAGTAAATGAAGTGGTAAAAAAAACGGGGGCATGTAATTGTATCAAAATCGTTAATGGCAAATTAAAAGGCTTTAATACAGACACTATTGGTTTTGAACAGTCACTTAGAAAATACTTACTTCCCAGTCATAAAAGAGCCATGGTTCTTGGCACCGGTGGAGCAGCACAGGCCATCAGATACGTGCTTGAAACGTTACAAATAGCATACATATCTGTCACCAGGAGTGAAAGTCTAAAAGACAATCATATAACCTATGATCAGTTAACGAATGATATGATAAGCAATTCCACCCTGGTGATTAATACAACTCCGTTAGGAATGTATCCTGAAATAGACGTGGCACCTCCAATAAATTATAAAATGATAACCTCAGCGCATTATCTTTTCGACCTTGTTTACAATCCCGAAAAAACTTTGTTCCTTAAAAACGGGGAGGAGATGGGCGCCGTAGTTCAAAACGGTTATGATATGTTGATAATTCAGGCCGAAGAAAGTTGGAAAATTTGGAACAACTTAGTGTAAGTTAAGAATGTTCAAATTTGCAGTTTCGATCTCATTTCCTCAGGAATACCAGCAATCTTTTTATTTAAGTAGTCATAATAAACCATACCTGTCTTGGCAACAGCTATAATGGAAGTTTTCTCTGCTGCTTCGATTGCAATTTTATAATATAAATCGAAACTGGCTTTTGAAAATTCACCTGTACCCACATAAACGGTTATTCGATCGCCATAAAATAGCTCCTTTTTAAAATCAATTGCCACATCTTTCATTATTAAACCAATACCGCTTTCATTCAATTCCTGGTAACCAAAATGGTGTAAGAATTGCACCCTGGCCTCGTGAAGTATGCTAAGTACAGTATCATTTCCAATATGACCACCGTAATTTATGTCAGTTATACGTATAGGTATGACAGTGCTAAATAAAAAACTGCTGGGTAGCTCTATTTTGATTTTCGCCATGTGTATCAGGTCAAGAGATCATCACTGATCTTTTGTAATAAGATCTTTGAGTTCTAAAATATCCATAAAGTTAGTGGAAGAAGGAACAAAGGAGGTACTAATAATTTCGTTACGCCACTGCTGAAAGGTGGACCGCCAGGCAAGGCTTTCAAGTAAGTCTTTGTCAAAATATCCTTCCATCTCATCAATATCACTATCTTCATTGATGAACAATAACATGTGCAGGAACTTTGACGAAATTTTAGTTTGCTGGCCATTGGGACTTGTAATACTAATATATTGACCACCGTTATCCAAGATGTCAGTCTCCTGGATAATTTCTCCGCTTAAATCGCGTATCGGTTTCGTCGAAATGATTATTTCAGGGTCATAAACTGCTGTTGATAGTGAATGACTTACTTGGGTAGTTTGCAATTCCATATCCCTATCATTCAAGCCTACATTTGTTTTAAGCGAATTCTCAACAGTTGTCATTGCCACTTCATTCTGTTCGGTTTCTTCAACCGAAGTGGAACCTGTTTTCGAAGAATCTGGCGGCGGCGCAGCATCTTTATTTCTTTCAGTAGTTTCAGACAGTTTTCCTGCATTGAACTTATCATTCTTATAGTTGCTAATATAAAAAGTTCCGATTACAAGCATTCCTGTAACACATGCCGCGGCAACTAATTTATGTACAGCAAAGCTCTTTGCGATAACGGCTGGTGAAGCAGCCGTTTCTTGCTCTGCTAATAGCGCTTCTTTAATTTTTTTCCAGGTATCTATAGGGGGTGGGGCTTCATAGTTAAACATCTTTTTTGAAATTCCTGGCAAATCATCGTGCTGCAACAATTCTTCAGCAATTGTTTTCCAGGCTGAAGGATGCGGAGGAACCTCGTAATTAAGAAATCTATTTTTAAGCGGTTCGTTCATCATTTGCGGATAAAAGATTTGCGTTTTTCATCTAAGAATTTTTCGACCATCTTTTTAAGAATACCTTTTGCCCTGGCTAATTGTGATTTACTAGTGCCTTCGCTAATGTTTAACATATTGCCAATTTCTTTATGTGAATACCCTTCAATTGCATATAAATTGAATACTGTGCGATAGCCAGGAGAAAGTTCCTGAACAAGCTTTATAATATCCTTTTCTGCCAGTTTATCCAACGCGTTTAATGAACTATCTTCAGCCAATACTTCTTCGCGCTCGCTGGTACTGAATAAGTTAGACTTCTTCCTGTAATGTTCTATAGATGTGTTTACAAAAATTCTCCTGATCCAGCCCTCAAAAGAACCCTCGCCTCTGAACCTGTGAAGGTTTTTGAAAATCTTTATGAAACCGTCCTGCAACAGATCTTGCGCGGTTTCGTTATTATTTGAATAACGTAAGCAGACTGCAAACATTTTGGCAGAAAATCTTTTATAAAGTTCTTCTTGCATCCTGAAGTCTCCATTGAGGCATCCTTTGATTAAGTCGAACTCGCTTATATTTTGGTTGCTTATTATATTCACTATCCTGTTTTTGTTCCCGCAACATTATTAGCGGTAATCATGTGTTGCAAAAATACAACCAATTTGTCACCTGCTTTTTTCCGGTGGCTGAAGACAGATTTTTCGTCCATAGTCATATCTGCAAAGGTTCTGTCAGAACCTGCAGGGATGAAAACCGGATCGTACCCAAAGCCGTTTGTGCCTAAAGCCTTTTCTGCGATAATACCTTCACAAACCCCTTCGAAGAAAAATTCCTTTTCTTGAATCCTAAGGGATATGATTGTTCTAAATCGTGCTGTTCTCTTTTTCACCTTCTTCATTTTAATTAGCAGTTTCTCAACATTACTATTAAAAAGCGGATCATTATCCGTATATCGGGCGCTTTTTACACCAGGTTCTCCATTCAAAGCATCTACTTCAAGACCTGTATCTTCGCTAAAACAGCTCTTTCGGGTAAGTTTGAATATAGTGCCGGACTTTTCAGAGGCGTTTTCTATAAGTGTATCATATGGTTCCGGAATATCAATCGTTATTCCTGCCTGCACCAACGTAATGATGTTTATGTCATTGCCTATGGCAGCCTGTATTTCTTTGACTTTGTGCAAATTGTTTGTTGCAAAGATTAGCTCAATCATGATAACGGTTTAACAGCTTTGTTTGTCATCCCCTAAATTCTTGTCCTTATGCTGTACTAGGGTAAATTAAATAACTGTTTGAGGCTGGCCCAAAAAAGGCTTTTCAGCTTTTTGCTTTCGGGATCTTGTTTGCTGAGAATATCAAGTGACGGAGAAGTTATTACAGTAGTCCCATTAATATTAAGGGGGACGAAAAAGTCTATATCATCCTTTTCTGGAAACACGAGATCTTTCGCTCCGAAAACAAATACCAGTTTTGGTTGGAGATTTGCCAAAAAGTAACGGTGATTCTCTTCTTGTGCCGCCATGTTTATAAGGGCAATTTCTTCAATATTCAGGTTGCAAGCCCTGAGCATTTTGCCTAAAAATGCCATTTGTTTATCCGGTAGAAAGATTTCGCGGGGATAATTCACATAAACAAGGGTTTGATTCAGGTTTTTCCCCATATACTGTAAAACCATCGAGTGGGTAGTGGTTGCTGACGCAGCTTTTTGCTTTTCTTTCTCCGGTATTTCAACGAGATTTCCCTTAAATAGCTCGGAGATAAGTGTGCCAGGCAATAAGATGTTGATCAAGCTCATGTATTGATTTCTTTTAAATTACTAACAGTTGTTAGCAAAATGCCCTGCCCATTTTGCTGCAACTTTTTTTAATTGTTTCTTTGTATCAAATTTATGATTTATTATGGTTGCTACTCATGAGATAAATATAACCAGAGTTGAAAGGAGTAAACTTCAGGAGGTTCCGTTCGAAAAAGTGCCATTTGGAAAGTACTTTTCTGATCATATGCTGGAGGCTGACTACGAACATGGCGAGTGGAAAAATGTGGAAATCAAACCTTATCAGCCATTGTTACTTAGTCCTTCACTTGCTGCCCTACATTATGGCCAGGCCATTTTTGAAGGCATCAAAGCTTATAAGGACGTGCATGGCAATGCTTCTATTTTTCGCCCACAGGATAATTTCCGCCGCTTTAACCTTTCTGCTGAAAGAATGGAAATGCCAACCGTACCCGAAGAAATATTTATGGAAGGTATGCGTCAACTTGTTGAACTTGACAAAAGCTGGATTCCTGCGAAAGAAAATCATTCCTTATACATTCGACCTTTCATGTTTAGTGTTGATGAACTTATTGGAGTGAAGCCATCAGATAGTTATAAGTTTATGATTATCCTTAGTCCCACGGGTCCCTATTATTCCGCCCCTATGCGAATTTATGTGGAAGAAAATTATACGCGTGCAGCGCCAGGGGGAATAGGTTATGCAAAAGCTGCTGGTAATTACGGCGCAAGCATGCGCCCAACAGCGGAAGCAAAAAGAAAAGGATATGATCAAATATTATGGACGGATGCATTTGAACATAAATACATTCAGGAAATCGGCACCATGAATGTCTTCTTTATTATTGGCAATAGCGCAATTACACCGGACCTCGGAAACGGCACTATCCTGGATGGAGTAACCAGGAGTAGTGCAATAACTATCCTGAAAGAACTGGGTCTAACGATAGAAGAAAGAAGTATCAGCATTAACGAAGTGATTGATGCCTACAAAGCCGGCTCCCTCAAAGAGGCCTTTGGCACTGGCACCGCTGCAACCATTTCCCTGATTAAAGAATTACGATACAAAGATTATGTGATGAATTTCGATGTAGACAATTGGAAAATGGCCTATGAACTTAAAAAAGGGCTTGACGACATCAGAGAAGGTAGAGTAAAGGACCGCTTTGGTTGGATGTGGAAATTATAAACGGTCTATCCTGTATCAGATTAGGAATTTTTAGTTGTTTACTCCCCCAAAATGGCTTGTTTGTCAATAAAAACAGAAAACTTTGCATATTTTTTTTCTTTTTCTTTTCGTAATTCGTTTGCTTACCATACCTTTGCCGTCCAAAATAAAAGGGTTAGAATGCCTACAATTCAACAGTTAGTTCGTAAAGGAAGAGAAATAATAAGGGCCAAAAGCAAATCCAGAGCACTGGATTCTTGCCCACAAAGGCGTGGAGTTTGTACCCGTGTGTATACAACCACTCCCAAGAAACCTAACTCCGCCTTGCGTAAGGTGGCAAAGGTTCGCCTTACAAATAAACTTGAAGTTATTGCATATATACCCGGTGAAGGGCATAACCTCCAGGAACACTCTATCGTCCTGATTCGTGGCGGTCGTGTGAAGGATTTGCCAGGCGTTCGTTATCATATCGTTCGTGGTAGCCTGGATACAGCCGGTGTTAAAGACAGGAAAAAAAGCCGGTCTAAATACGGAACCAAGAAGGAAAAAGCCGGTGCAAAAGCTCCTGCCAAGAAATAAGACAATTCAAGCCGAGATCAAATTAAAAATTACAGACCATTAACACTGGTTTAATTTAATAAACAGCGATATTATGAGGAAAGCACAAGCAAAGAAATTGCCTCTGGCCCCCGATGCTAAATACAATGACAAGCTTGTTACCCGTTTTGTGAACAACATCATGTGGCAGGGTAAAAAAAGCGGCGCTTTTAGCATTTTTTATGATGCTTTAGACAAAGTTGGTAAACAAACCAACGAAGATGGCTACGAAATATGGAGAAGGGCATTAACAAACGTTACTCCTGCGGTAGAAGTACGTAGTCGTAGAATTGGCGGTGCTACCTTTCAGATTCCTGCAGAAGTTCGTGCAGATAGGAAGGTTTCACTTAGCATCAAATGGATCGTTCGTTTCAGCCGTGAAAGAAATGGTAGAAGTATGGCCGACAAATTAGCTAACGAAATAGTAGCTGCAAGTAAAGGTGAAGGTGGTGCGTTCAAAAAGAAAGAAGACACGCACAGAATGGCTGAGGCTAATAAGGCCTTTTCGCATTTTAGAATTTAATTGTAAGCTCAGAATGTTTTTAAAACCACCTTGTCAATAGGTGGTTTTTTTATGC
>JBBPYM010000351.1:0-7849 GCA_038199905.1 Chitinophagales bacterium
ACCCGTCCGCTGACAATGTCTTTTAGCGTTTTCACATCAAGAAATCCCCTTTCCATCATCCATTGGTCGTTATAAATTTTTCCTACGTATCGGCTTCCATGGTCGGGGAAAATAACAACTACAACATCATCTTTTTTTAATTTTGTTTTTAGTTGAAGAAGGCCCTGTAAGGCGCTACCACAGCTATACCCGGCGAATATGCCTTCTTCCCGTGATATTCTCCTGGCCATCACCGCCCCATCCTTATCAGATACTTGTTCAAAATGATCAACAACTGTCATGTCATAATTTGCAGGAATAAAATCTTCCCCAAATCCTTCACTGATGTAGGGATGTACTTCTTTCATGTCAACTTCACCCGTACGAAAATACTTGGTAAGTAGCGAACCATAGGGATCGATGGCCCAGACCTGAATCCTGGGATTCTTTTCTTTCAAAAATCTTGCAGTACCGGTCAATGTTCCGCCGGTTCCGGTTGCTACCACGAGGTGGGTAACCGTGCCTTCAGTTTGATTCCAGATTTCAGGGCCGGTAGTTTCGTAATGCGCCAGGCGGTTTGCCAGGTTATCGTATTGATTGCAATGGAAAGAATTGGGTACCTCTTTTGCCAACCGGCTGGCTATTGAATAATAGCTACGCGGGTCTTCGGGTTCTACATTAGTAGGGCATACAATAACTTCAGCACCCATAGCTTTTAAAATATCAGCTTTTTCTTTGGATTGTTTGTCAGTTGTGGCAAATATGCATTTATATCCTTTTACAATGGCCGCTAGTGCCAATCCCATCCCCGTATTGCCGGAGGTGCCTTCAATTATCGTCCCTCCCGGTTTTAATTTCCCTTCCTGTTCTGCCACTTCCACCATTTTTAGAGCCATGCGGTCTTTAATCGAATTACCCGGATTAAAATATTCTACCTTGGCAAGGACGTCACAAGGTAAACCCTTAGTGATTTTATGTAGTTTGATCAGGGGCGTGTTGCCCATCGTTTCCAGGATATTATTTTTGATGTCCATAATTTATATTATTCTGTTCAAAGGTAACAATTAGTTGACAGTAGCGGTTTAGTGCAAAAACTTAATTGAAATTGGGTGGCAGCCATCCTTAATTAGTGTACTTAGAGAAGAAACGAAAGGGATGTTGATAAACAAAATTTTTATTTTTCCGGCATACTTTACATTTGCTACCCCAAAACGAGAACATATTCTTTAAGGGATAAATCGCCAGCATAAAACATTTATATGGAAGCAAAATATATATATAAGATTTGTGAAAAATTTAATTTCTCCCTAAAACAGGTTAACAATATTCATCAATTACATTCGGAGGGATCCACAATTCCATTTATTGCTCGTTATAGAAAAGAAGCAACGGGCAATATGGACGAAGTACAAATTAATGATGTAATTGAGCAGGTAAAATATTTTGCAGAATTAGAGAAGCGCAAAGAAACTGTTCTAAAAACTATTGATAGTCTTAGCAAGCTCACCCCAGAGCTAAAGGAAAGAATCATGAATAGTTTTGATGCAACTGAATTAGAAGATATTTATTTGCCATTTAAGCCTAAACGCAAAACGAGGGCGGTAGCAGCAATGGAGAAAGGGCTTGAACCTTTGGCCAGGATATTATTCGACCAGGGACAGCAAAATCCTGATGAAGAGGCTGCTAAATACCTTAACGATCAGGTAAAAGACAGTAAAGAAGCACTGCAAGGGGCAAGGGATATAATTGCAGAATGGATTACTGAAAGTGAACTTGCACGTAACAAAGTGAGACAGATTTTTACTGAAAGTTCCACATTGTATTCTAAAGTTCTCAACAGCAAGAAAGAGGGAGAAGAAGCCCAGAAGTACCGGGATTATTTCGACTTTAATGAACTGTTAAGCAAGTGTCCATCTCACAGAATTCTTGCAATTAGAAGAGGAGAGAAAGAAGGATTTTTGTTGATGGATATAAACATTGAAAAACAAACTGCCGTTGATGAATTGGAAAGAATATTTGTCAAAGCATCAAACGCGAACTCCAGCGAGGTGAAAAAAGCAATTGACGATAGTTTTGAACGGTTGTTAAAACCTTCTATTGAAAATGAATTTCGTTTAGCTAGCAAAAACACTGCGGATGAAGATGCTATAAAAGTCTTCGCGGAAAACCTGAGACAATTACTTCTTTCCTCACCGCTGGGCTCCAAAAAAGTATTAGCACTTGACCCGGGCTTCAAATCAGGGTGCAAACTTGTGTGCCTGGATGAACAAGGGAATCTTCTTTATCACACTGTAATCTATCCTCATCCGCCTCAAAATCAGTTGCATGAAGCCATTATCGAATTGAAGGCGTTGGTCGATAAATTTGGCATACAGTCTATTGGAATAGGTAACGGAACGGCAGGCAGGGAAACAGAGCAGTTGGTGAGGGGTATAGATTTTGGGCGATCAATCAGCGTTTTCCAGGTGAACGAGAGTGGCGCATCCATTTATTCGGCGTCAGAAGTTGCCAGAGAAGAATTCCCTGACTATGATATAACGGTTAGGGGTGCAGTTAGCATCGGAAGAAGGTTGATGGATCCATTAAGTGAACTGGTAAAAATAGATGCTAAATCAATTGGCGTGGGGCAGTACCAGCACGATGTAAATCAGTCAAGATTAAAAGAAAGCCTGGATAAGGTTGTAGAAAGCTGCGTGAATCATGTTGGTGTGGATCTTAATACTGCTAGCAAACATCTGCTTATGTATGTGAGTGGGTTAAGCTCAACTGTTGCAAAGAATATAATTGATTACCGGGCGAAAAATGGATCATTTAAAAATCGTGCAGAACTAAAGAAGGTAAGTTTGATGGGACCAAAAACTTTTGAGCAATGCGCAGGCTTCCTGCGGATCCCGCATGCCGACAATCTACTTGATAATAGTGCAGTTCACCCTGAAAGTTACCACGTTGTTAACGCAATGGCGAGTGATCTTCAATGCACTCTGGAAGATCTTATAAGAAAAGCTGACATTAGGAAGCAGGTTAACATTAAAAAGTATATTTCTGAAACCGTTGGTCTGTACACGATTGAGGATATTCTTAAGGAGTTAGAAAAGCCAGGCCGTGATCCCCGTCAGGTTATTGAAGAGTTTCGGTTCGATGAGAACATTAAATCAATTGAAGATGTAACAACGGGAATGACAGTGCCTGGAATAGTGACCAATATCACAAATTTTGGAGCTTTTGTCGACATTGGCGTTAAACAGGATGGCCTGGTTCATATTTCGCAACTCAGCAACCATTTTGTTAGTGATGCAAATACTATCGTAAAGCTACAACAACGGGTAATGGTGACTGTTACAGAAGTAGATGTACCAAGGAAAAGGATAGCTCTTTCGATGAAAGATGATAAAAATTCGAAGCAAGCAGGAGATAAAAGAGAAACAGCTGCTAATAAAAAAGTTGAAGTTTCTGCACATGCAAGAAAAACCAACGCAAAGAAAGAAGAAGTCTTAAATCCATTCCAGGCAAAATTAATGGAGCTAAAGAAGAAATTTACTTAATTGTTAGCTGGCAAATGCTTGGTCAACTAAGTGTTAAGTAAACATAATCATAATGTTGTTTTAACCGTACACACTTATTTTGAAAGTTCTTCTAATGCTTTTTTTATAACTGGATCGGTGAGGTTTAACACTTCGTAAAAACCTTCGTTGCGCCATGGTTGCTTGGCAAGAAGGGCTTTTATTCGACGCTGTGTTACTTTTTTGTCCGCGTCTGAAAGCACGGAAAGGTCGATGCTATCTTTCGCGGCAAACGGAACCAACTCTTTCCATAAAGTTTCTTCCTGTTTAAAATTTCTTGCAAAATCTGTTGCGTTGCGATAAGATTTGAATTCTTCTTTGTGTTGTATATAGTAGCGATAAACAAAGTTGTTAAGCGTGCTTGACAAGTACAGGAATGACACTGCCGGGGCGACGGTGCTTGTATCGAAGGGCACAAAAATATCGGGCATTATGCCTCCGCCACTGTAAACGGTTCTTCCTTTCCCTGTTTTGTAAGCTTTTCCAATCTGTATTTTGTTGCTATCAGCATTTAGAAATTCTCCATGATTGTACCTGCTCATGATCTCCTGGCGGTAGTCATCTCTACTGTTATAAGATTTTTGAATGCTCCGGCCTGAGGGAGTGTAGTAACGCGCCACAGTTAATCGCAATGCAGATCCGTCTGAAAGATCATATTGTTCCTGGACTAACCCCTTACCAAAAGTGCGTCGACCGATGATGGTTGCCCTGTCCCAGTCCTGCAATGCACCGCTCAATACTTCGCTGGCACTTGCGGAACCCTCATCTGTGAGAATAACTAATCCTCCCTTTTCAAAAAGACCTGGTCGCTTGGATCGATATTCTTCTCTTGGGGTTTTATTGCCCTGTGTATATACTATTAGTTTACCATCTTCCAAGAATTCGTCAGCAATATCAACCGCTTCATTTAGAATACCACCACCGTTTCCGCGCAAATCGAGAATTAGTTTTTTCATTCCGGCTGCCTGAAGGGCTTCCAACGACTTCATAAATTCCTCGTAAGTGGTCTGAGAGAATTTGCTAATACGCATCAGCCCGGTTTCATTGTTGATCATGTAAGACGCTTCCATAGAAGGAAGTGGTATAAAACCGCGTTCGATGGAAACCTTTATTTGGTCCTTGCCACGTAATACGAGTATATCAATACGTGTTGAACCTGGCCCTCTCAGGTATTTTTTTATTTTTTCGGGTGTAATATTCCTGCCAGCTACTAATGAGTCGCCTACCTGCAAGAATTGGTCACCCACCATTAAGCCGGCTTTCTCACTCGGACCTTTTTGAAGAACGTTGACAATGTTTACTGTATCATTAAAAATATAAAATTCAACACCGATGCCTTGGAACTCCCCTTTCAGGTCTTCATTGACTTCCCTAAGTTTCACAGGTGGTATGTATACGGAATGAGGGTCGAGTTTGCTCAACACGTCCTGAATTGCATCGTCTGCCAGGGTGTCTGAATCAATTGCGTCAACATATTTAAGATTTATTAGATCCAGTACCTGTTGTAGTGGAGACCGCCTGTCAACATTGAAAAAGCTTTTTGCATTGCGGGTATTCTCCCTGAGTTTGTACCCAATCAGCATTCCCATGATCATAACCAGTGAAAATAACAATGGTAGCCAGACTTGTAGTTTTTTTGTTGGAGTACTCATAAACGACCGGTTCAATGCCGCAAATTAATCAATTCCGCATAAGAAAATTTTAATGAATGTTATAAAGGTGAAACTGTAAATCTCTGAACCCGATAAATAGAAAGTAGGTGTATGCATTTGATATTGTTGAAAGGTGTTTGCTGGTTAGCATTTTTTATTATTCATTTGTAAGCGAGGAGGTTTAATTTCGCATTGTTTTAACCGTATACTAAATTATTAAAGTATGGCCAGATTGATAGCAGACAGCGGCAGCACAAAATGTGAATGGTGTTTGCTTTATGATGGAAAGAAGAAGCGCTTTTTTTCGCAGGGCATGAGTCCGTATTTTTTGAAAGAGGCACAGGTTATGGAAATCTTGCAAAAAGAAGTTTTTCCAAAAGTGGGAAAACATGTGATAGATGAGGTGTTTTATTATGGAACAGGTTGTAAAAGTCCTGATAATCGGAACATGATGAAGAAAGCACTTCGAACCATCTTCAGCGGCGCAAAAGTAGAGGTTGATCACGATCTAATGGGTGCTGCAACGGCATTATGTGGAGATGATAAGGGAATTGCTTGTATTTTGGGCACCGGAAGTAATTCGTGTTATTTTAACGGAAAAAAGATCTTAAAAAACAGTCCGGGAATAGGTTACGTATTGGGGGATGAAGGGAGTGGAGCCTACCTTGGTAAAAAAGTTTTGCAATACTACCTTTATAAAACTTATGACGAAGATCTGATGTTTCGATTTAATGACAGGTTTAACACCAATGATGTTGAAATACTGGAAAACATATATAAAAAGCCACTGCCTAATCGTTATATGGCATCTTTCGCCATCTTCCTGGGTGAAAACAGGGGGCACTACATGATAGAAAATATTATCGAGGATGGATTAAATGACTTTTTTTTCCAACATATTTGTAAATATGGCGAAAGCTGGAATCTGCCTATACATTTTACGGGCGGAGTGGCATTTGGCTTTAGAGATGTAATAAAGGAATTGTGTGGCACTTATGAACTGGAATTAGGCAACGTGATCAGGAACCCAATGGATGGCTTAATTAAATATCATATGATTTGATGGAGGAACATAGAAAAATGTTATAAATGGGGTGGTTTGAGAACAATCTTCTGATAATTAAATTATAAACAATAATTACAACTGAATTTTCTCTCCAAACTTGGCGGTGAGGATAGGGCCTAAAAGAATTTTGTATGAAGGATTTTGTCCGAATAACTGAAGAATCGAGTGACTACCATGATCTTGAAAAAATGAGCATTATTGATATTCTCACAAACATCAATAACGAAGACAGGAGGGTGCCGGAAGTTGTAGCGCTGGCTATTCCACAGATTGAAAAGCTGGTTACAGCCATAACAGACAAAATGCTGGCTGGCGGGCGTTTATTTTATATTGGTGCAGGCACCAGCGGCCGATTGGGAATTTTGGATGCCAGTGAGATTCCTCCTACTTACGGGATGCCCTATGGATTAGTAATAGGGTTGATAGCTGGGGGAGAAGTCGCAATACAAAAAGCGGTTGAGAATGCTGAGGACAATATGCAGCAGGGATGGGACGATCTTGATAAACATTTTGTTAGTAACAAAGATGTAGTAATCGGTATTGCCGCGAGTGGAACAACTCCTTATGTTATTGGTGCCCTTAATGAATGTAGAAAACGGGACATTGTTACCGGGTCGATTTCTTGCAATCCTCGTGCGCCCATAAGCGCTCATGCAGACTATCCTATTGAAATTGTTGTGGGCCCGGAGTTTGTGACAGGCAGTACGAGAATGAAAAGCGGGACTGCCCAAAAATTGGTATTAAATATGATTTCCACTGCCGTAATGATCCAGATCGGAAGGGTGGAAGATAACAAAATGGTAAACATGCAGCTAAGTAATGAAAAAATAGTTGATCGTGGCACAAGGATGGTTATGGATAAATTAGAAATGAGTGATTACGAAAGGGCAAAAGCACTTTTACTCAAATACGGCAGCGTTAAACAAGCTGTCCAATCAGTTATAGGTTAATATGTCGCAGGGAATGATGCTGTCCGAATTTCCGATTACTATGCATTTTTTTGGTGCTGAGATCAATAACACTTTAGATCGCTGAAAGCTAAGCAGAACATCATTGGTTTTTAAATATAAGGGCGAGCGAGCCGTGAACAGATTTGTAAGTATGCATGAAATTGAACCATTTTATAACTGGACACATATTTATGTGAGTGAAGAAGATGAGAATTCTCCATTCTTTGGCCGGGTTTATTCCGAATTCGAATTCACACAGACAATTTATAATTATTATATACATCCTCAATGGGATGAGTTTGGCTCCAGGACGCTCTACTTGAAGGTTCTAATCGCCGATTACGAAGAAAAGTTTATCATAATTGAGCTTATTGGCGAATGGAACGATGCCATCGAAAACGATATCATGACGCTTAAAAGAGACGTTATTGACATTTTCCTGGCCAACGGAATTTCTAAATTTATTTTAATCGCTGAGAATGTTTTAAACTTTCATAGCGGAGATAAAGATTATTATGAAGAATGGTACGAAGAAGTGAGTGAACTTGACGGCTGGATAGTATGTCTGAATATGCCTTTACAAACGCAGCACGATTTTAAAAAGTCAAAGCTTAACTATTTTGTTGAGCAAATGGAAATTGA
>JBBPYM010000352.1:0-2905 GCA_038199905.1 Chitinophagales bacterium
AAATTTAGTATTGGAGAGGATGATAAAATAATTACTGTTACAATAGATAGTAAGGTTCTATTCATTTGAATTGGATTTAACAAAAAACTTCAGAAGGAAATTGAATGATACAAATATCAATGAAAGTTTAAATTGCTTTACACGAAATTTCATTTGGGCTATCATATTCACATTTTATGCAAATGTTCGTAGAGCATTAGATAAATTTGAAATCGCATTGAAAGAGTAATGTACATTCTTTTATATAAGAAAAAGCGAAACTCATTAAGTTTTAGTGCTTGCAGGTAGGAAGTCGTAAATGTTTACACTTAATAGATAAAGTGGCTTAACTCATTGACAATGCTCATAATTATCAATGTTTAAACCTGATTAAAATCTATGGATGCGAGAAGTTTGCACAAAACCAGACTTTTAGTCACCCAAATCCTCCATAAAACCTTCCTAATAGTTTAATATTTAAGTCAATCCCACAACATAAATTACTGAACTGCATCGATTATGATCCCCCCCTGCTTTCAGGTTAGAAAGCAACCCGTTCTTGAACGCAGAAACGTTCGCGGGCTTGCCGTTTTTATATTGCTCGCTTAACATAGAAACATAAAAACTATCATACCACATTGGCAATAACTTTTCAACCTTCAGACCATGCTGTGCTATTAACTTCTTCATAGCTAGCGGTGAAAAATGATACAGATGGCGTGGCACATCGTAAGCGGCCCAATTCTCCTGGTATGTCTCAGCGTCGTATGATGTATAATTCGGCACTGCGATAAAAACCTTTCCGCCCGGTTTTAAAACTTTTAAAATTTGGTCGAGGTATTCGTGTAACGCGTGCACGTGTTCCAAAACATGCCAGAGGGTGATGGCATCAAAGGAAGCGGCAGGCAATAGAAACAACTGTTCATTGCTTTTTAAGCTGATCTCATGTAGTTCCAGGGCACGTTGCCGGGTAATTTCATCAGGTTCAAGGGCGGTAACATGCCAGTCAGCGGTTTTCATATATGCTGCAAATGCACCTGTGCCCGCGCCGATATCCAGTAGGACTCCTTTTTTTACTCCTGTAATTTTTTCAACAAGTTGTTGTTTTTGACGAAGCGTACGTTTGCGTATGATGTGGTAAAGTGAATTGATGAGCCCCTTCTTTGTGTCGGTGTGGGAAATATAATTTTCAGATTGATAATACCTGCCAATGGCTGACTGCACAGGAACATTCTGTGTAAATCTTACCGTGCATGCGCCACATTCCCAGATCTCAAACTTTTCGCCGGAGACGGTATGATCGATAGCGGTCAATTTATATCTTATATTTTCCGAACCGCAACAGGGGCAATCAGGGTATATGTGCTTATCCATCAACAAGGCTTTGGTTAACGCAAGTTTCTCAGGTGGAGGGACACGGACTGGCGATTTGCTGCAGCCGTGATGTTAAAACCCTTCTGATAAAAGAGGAAGAATAATACTACTACCGCAATGATTAGTAAGATTACGGCATACAGCCACCATTTCCTGGCAGCCACAACGGGTTTCTCAACTTTCTCATCATTAAGAAAACTTGTCATTTCAACAGTGGTTTTCTCCTGGTCGCCCACCAGAACTGCATGACTCGCCCTGTCACGAACAATTCGTACCGCTGGTACCGGCGCATACAGCATCTCTGTTTGTTGAACAGGTTCAAACAACAGGTCGCCGGCACTGTTCTTTACAAAAACGCCAACTTCTAGCCATTCGGCCCTGTCATCCTGTTTAATCGCTGCGCTTAAATCCTGGGCAAACTGGTTATATAACTGGACAGCCTCCAAGTCTGCAACTCCTTTTTCAAAAGAGAGATAACTGAAAAATTCTTTATCGGGCGTATCGAAATATTTGTTAAACCGGAACTCAAAAAGCGGCGGCAATATCCTTTGGTTAACTACATCAAATGTTGCTGGCAGATGTTCAATAAAGATCGTTCCCAGCCCAGGGATGTTGATGCTTTTGTGTTGAATAAGGTACTTGTTCAGGATATCAATCATAAAAATTGCAGATCACATTTTAGGGTTTAAAGTTACTGATCAAAATCAAGCCTGCAAAGAGAGAATGTTGATGACAATTTTTGATCAAAAAACCCCGCGTGAACTGGCAGGTCTTTAAAAATTAAAGACCACACCACCAAGCAGGTTGAAGCCGTATACAGGGTATTGGTTCCAGCGCTCATACCGGTTATTAAAGAGATTATTTACCTGCGTCCAGAGATTAAACTGCTTGGTTATTTTAAATTCCAATCCTGCATTAAGATCAAAGCCTCCTTCTCCTTTCCGGGCATCTTTTGATTTGGTTTGATAAGCAGCGCCATTCCAAACAAAAAGATCACCTTTAAACCACAGGTTTTTAACCACCTGCCAGTTCATGGAAGCATTAAATTCGAAAGGTAACAATCCCCAGGCTTTTGACTGGTCCTTAACTTTTGTAAACTGGTTCCAGGTCATCCTTGCAGTGGCGTTAAAGGTTTCACCCTGGGTATAACCTATTTCACCGTGTAACTGTAATGCCTCCACCAGTGGAGAATAGAGTACATGAAATGATTTACCATCTGTGCTGTCGTTTACAAAGAGTGTCATATTACGGTATTGCATGTAACCAATCTTCGCGCTGTAGGTGAAATGGTTAAGCACAGAACCTTTGAATCCGGCATAACGTTCCAGCACCCGTGTATTGAGCAGACTATCAGGCTGCATGATCCAAGGGTTGATGGATGCGAAACGTTCAAAGGATCCTTTGTTATAATACCCGATCCAGCCGAGTTGTACAGTAAAGCGCTTATCGTTGGTAGTTATATCCGCCATAATATTTGGCAGGTTTTTGAAGACACCATTGTCCCAGGAAGGAATGATACCACCCTCCACATAAAAATTAGGAGTGGTCACCA